>SKVE01000536.1 GCA_007129635.1 Planctomycetaceae bacterium | reverse complement strand
TCAAAAAGTAATGAATGGACTTGTGCGAGCATTCCACCGGTACCCATGGCCGACCATTGCGCATTTCCAGCATGCGGCTGTACCTTCAAGAAACAATCCGATCCCCAACGTCAGACACTAGGGCTTCTTTCGGCATGAATCTTCTGAAAAATCAGCCTAATCCATAAAATCTACAGAACCGGCAGGGTCGCAGCCGATCGTTGGTTTCCTTTCTTTTCGCGTGCACAGATCATACCCTCCCAGATTTCATGGGATTGACAATGCCATTCTAAATGGTATTCTTGAAATCGTTGGAAAAGCCTCCGTCCAAAAGACTCCCGATGGACTGGGAGGGCGAAGCCACGAAATCGAGGCGGACGAACGCGAAAGGTGAGTCCAGCATGGCGACAACGCTGAAGGTGGATAAGGCAGGCAGAGTGGTGATTCCTAAACGCATTCGCGAGAAGATGCACTTGCAGCCTGGCGCGCGATTGCGATTGGAACTGGTCGGTGATCGGCTGGAACTCACCCGCGAACCAAACGAAGTGCATCTGGAGCTGCGCGGCAAGCGGCGCGTCATCGTAGGCTGGGAGGGATTCGACGCCGCGAAGGCGGTTCAGGACGCTCGCCAGGAACATTTGGATCGTTTCGCGGGTATGCGTCGGGAGCATTGAAGGTGGATTTCATCGATACCTCTGTGCTGGTCGCCGCAGTGGTCGCGTCCGAGCCGCACCACGCTGCCTGCGGTCGTTTGCTTGATCGCGGCGACATGGGCTTTTATTTGCACGGCCTGGCGGAATTCTTCAGCACCCTGACCGGTGGGCGAAGTGCATTCCGGCTCAGTGCCCAACAAGCAACGGAGATCCTGGAAACCGACTATATTCCTTTGATGCGGATCAACGAATATCCTAGCCGCGGTTCCATCGAGTAAAGCGATCCCCAAAGCCAAATATCATGGATTCAGCCGATCGTTGGTTTCTTTTCGCGTGCACAGATCGTACAGGATCGGCATCACGATTAGGGTTAGGACGCCGGAAACCAGGATACCGCCGACCGAAGCGATCCCCACGCCCGTACGGATTTCGGCCCCGATGCCTCGCCCTAACGCCAGCGGCATCATGCCCAAAACGGCCGCCAGGGTGATCATGACGATCGGTCGGAAACGTTCACACGAGGCGGTGATCATGGCCTGGTGACGCGGGGTACCTTCGTGCACGAGGGCATTGAACCGGTCCATGATCAGGATGGCATTATTGACGACGATGCCCATCATCATCACGATGCCCATGATGACGAAAATGCTGAAACTCTCGCCGGCCAACGCCAGCGCCCATGTCGTGCCGATCAGCGCCAGCGGAATGGTGACCAGGATGATCGCCGGCTGACGAAAAGACTCCAGGATCGCCGCCAGCGTCAAGATAACCAGGATCACCGACAGCATCCCGGCCTCGGCCAATCCCGCTTGGCCTTCGGCCATGAATTCGTAGTCGCCAGCGAAGCCATAGCCGTAACCGGGAGGCAGGTCCACTTGCTGGTCCAGCGCCGCGCTGATCTGCTGGACCGCCAAGCCCAGCGGCAGCCTGCTTTCGTCCAGTTGCGAATACAGTTTGGCGATCCGCCGCTTGTCTTTCCGGATGATTTGGACCGGCATCTCGGTCTCTTCGATCCGGCTGACGTTGGTCAGCACCAGCGGGTGGCCATCCATGCCCGCCAGTTGGAACGCGCGGATCTGATCTTTTCCTTCCTGTTCGGCCAGCTTGACAACGATGTCGTAGCTGCGAGCTTCCTGTTTGAACGTCCCGGCCTTGATGCCTTCCAGGTTCGCACGCAGGGTCAGGCCCAGCGGCACGGCGGGGATGCCCAGGTCGCTGAGTACCGCACGGCGAGGAAAAATGCGGATCTCGGGCTTGCCCGGTCGAACGCTGGTATCCGGATCGCGGATGCCCGGAATCGCCTCGGCGATCTCGTGTGCCTGCAGGATCAGATCATCCAGCGTCTCGAGTCGATCGCCGTAGATCTCCAGTTCGACCGGATTACTCTGTCCGCCGATCAAAGACGGTTGGCTGACACCGACCAGCGCGTCGGGGAATCCTTCCATCCGCTGGCGAACCTGATGCATCAGTTCATCGATGGTCGTCTGGCGTTCGGTCCGTTCGGAGAACTTCAGCAGAAGCTGAGCCAAGTAGACGCCTTCGCTGGATTGGCCCAGGATCGATTCGACTTTGCCGATCGAGCTGAGTATGTGCCGCAATTCGGGCAGTCCCGCCAGTCGCGTTTCTGCCTGTTGCACACGTCGAACGGTTTCGGCCAGCTCGTAGCGAGTGGGGAATTCCAGCCGCAGGTACACGGCGCCTCGATCCGTCTCGGCGAATGCCGACGTACCCAGTCGACCGCCCAGCCACATCGAATGGACAAACATGCCCAGGATCGCCAGCAAGGTCAGTACGGCCGCCCAACGATGACGCTCGTTGAACTGCAACAGCCTGCGGTACAGAGCGACCAGCCGCTGGAAGCCCCCGTTCCAACCTCGCTCCATCCAAGCCAACAACGTCCGCGAATCCGGTTGACGTGGACGGAGCAGCAGCGAGCACAGCATCGGGGTCAGCGTAAAGGAGATAAACAGCGAGACTACGGTCATGATGAACATGGTCATCGCCAGCGGCCCGATGAACATGCCGATCATCGTGGGCATCACCGACAGCGGAAACAACACGACCACGTTGGTTCCCGCACTGGCCAGTACGGCGATGAACGCCTCGTTGGCTCCCAGACGAGCGGCCTGGCGAGCATCGCCGCACTGGTCCAAGCGTTTGACAATCGCTTCCAGCACCACGATCGAATTGGTCACCAAAACCCCCACCGACATCCCGATGGCGATCAGCGTCGAGGTGTTCAGGGTAAAACCGACGGCCTGCATGAAGAACAGACCGATGATGATCGTCAACGGCATGGTGATGCACACGACCAACAGGGCGCGCAGATTATAGAGGAACAGAAACAAGATGCCGGCGGTCAACAGGATGCCTTGTCCCACGTTCAACCAGGCGCTCCGATTGTTCGCTTCGATGAACATGCCGTCGTCCTCGATCCACACCAATTGCATGCCGCCCGGCAATTCGGCGTTCAGCATGTCCATGGCACGGCGCACCGCATCGGTGACTTGAACGGCGTTGGCATCCGCCTTTTTGATCACCTTGATCGCGATCGCCGCTCGCCCGTCCAACATGGCCGCCTGGCGCAGTTCTTCAGTCGCCATGAATACCTGGCCGATGTCGCGTAAATAACAACGTTGTCCGTTCTCGTTGGCGATCTCCAGATCCTGCAGATCGATCACCTGCTGGAAATCGGCATCGAACTTGACCGTGTATTCGGTGCCGCCGTCTCGGACTCGGCCCGAGGGGACGGTACGCACCGCCTGCTGGATGGTCTGGACGACGTCCAGGCTGTTCAAACCGCGCGCCGCCAAACGAATGCGGTCCAATTCCACGTGCACACGACGCTTGGCGCCACCGATCAACTGCACATCGGCCACGCCGGCGATCACGGTGATCCGGTCGCGCAAGGTATTGTCGGCGAAATCGTACAACTCGTCCAACGGAACGTCGCCGGTCAACGCCAAGGTGATGATCGGTTTGGCATTGATGTCAAATTTCTGAATGATCGGGTCTTCCACATCCGCAGGCAGGTCGGCACGGATCAGGTCCAGTTTTTCACGGACGTCGGTCGCAGCGATATCCACGTTCACGTCCAATTGGAATTCGAGCATCGTCTGGCAGACGTTTTCCATGCATACCGAATTGACATGCTTCAAACCGTCGATCGAAACGACCGCATCCTCGATCCGTTTCGCGACGTCTGACTCCAGTTCCTCGGGCGATGCCCCGGGATAGACGGTCACCACGGTGATGAAGGGAACATCCGCTTGGGGCATCAGTTCCAAGCCCATCTTGCGGTACGCATTGATTCCCAGCAGCGTCAGCCCGAGGATCAGACAGCTCATCGCGACCGGGCGCCGTACTGCAAAGTCGGATAGGATCATCGCAGATCCTCCTTCACCACCACCACCGGGCTGCTATCGCTGATCAATTGCTGGCCCATCGTGACGACTTGCGCATCCGCCGGCAAACGGCCGTCCAGAATCTCGACCCAGCCATCGCTGCTGCGTCCGGTCGTGACCGGGACCATGCGAACTCGATCGGATTCGACCACGAACACGACCGCTCCCGCACCTCGTTGCTGGACGGCCGGGGCCGGAACGCCCCGAGCGCGGCGAGAGTCCAACACGACGGTCGCTTCCGCCAAGCTGCCTGGCGCGACGCCCGCTTCCGCCGAATCGACCAAGGCTTTGACCTCGAAAGTCCGCAGTTTTCGATGCATCGTGGGACTCTTATAGACGATCGGACGAACGCCCAAATCCGTGCCCGCAGCGGTAACTCGCATCTGCGTCCGCCCCGGCTCGACCTGCGAGAAGTGCTCCTCCGGCAAGTATACGGAGATCTCCAGCAACGAAAGGTCCTCGATTCTCAGCACCGTCGAGCCCGCTGCGGCCATCTCGCCGGGTTCCATGAACCGCTCGGTGACCTTGCCGGAAATGGGCGCCAGGACCAAGGAGTCGGCCAGGTCCTTTTCGGCGATCTGCAGTTGAAGACGCGCTTGTTCCAGCTTGGAACGATCCAGTTCCAACAACGCCTCGGCATGCCGCACCATGGCACTGGATTGCTTGAAACGGGTTTCCTGCTGGTCGAACATCTGCCGAGGCACCGCATTTTCTCGCAAAAGCGCTCGATAACGTTCCAGATCTAATTCGGCCAGCTCCTGGTTGGCCACCGCTTGTTCCAGGTTGGCAAGCTTCTCGTTCACCGACAATTCGGCAACCTGCAGGCCCTGCCGCGCGATGGCGACCGCTTTGGTTAGCTTCAGCGAATCGGTCTGAAACAACTCGGTCTGATCAGCCTGCACCGAATCTCCGCGATCGACATACACGGCGTCCAACACACCGGGCAAGCGAGCCGACACAAGCGCCCAGTGTTTGGTCTGGATACTGCCCGATACGGCGACCGTATTCTCGAACAACATGTCGCGGACCGCGGTCAGCACCACGGGAACCCGCTGAGCGACATCGATCGACGGCTCGGCGCTGTCTACGGCGCGAGCCACTGGCCACATCCAATGGACAGACGCTGCCGCCAAGGCAACCAGCAGCACGATGGCGATCATCACGGTCAGTCTCTTGGTCATGAGGCGTGCTCCGCAGAAAACCCATACAAAAAAACGCTGTTCATCGTCTCGACCGCTTCGTCCACCTCACGCCGTTGACCGGTCGCGAATTCCCGTTCCACCAAGCCAATGGCCGCGCTGATCATCATCTCGGCCACCGCTTGAACGTCGACCGAGCGGAACACTCCCTCGTCGATGCCCTGTCGCAGGATCGTGACCACTTGCCGAATCCCCGTATCGCGAGCCGTCTGCTCCGTCGCTCGAAGACGTTGCTTCACCGTCTGGTCGCTGATCAAGAATTCGAAGACCGCCTGATGCTCGACCAGATACTCGCGCCACATACGGATGATCACCCTCAGCTTTTCCGCAGCACCCAGCGGGCCGGCGACCACCTGGTCGATGGCCAAGCGTAGCGGCGTCACCGCTCGGTCATGGACAAACTCCAACAACTGCTGCTTGTTGCGAAAACAGTTGTACAAGCTGCCCTTGGCCATTCCCGACGCCGCCGCTACTCGATCCATCGTGGTGCCACTCAGCCCGTACTGCGTCAGCACCTGTACCGCCCCCTCGTAGACGGCCTCCTTCATCATGGAATCCAATAATTCCTTCCGCCGCTCAGCCAGCTTCGCCATCCATCCCCTCCTCTCGTGCTCTCCCAGCCCCGTTCGAAGAAAACAGGTGCCACCGCGACAACATCCAATACCCCTGAAGGAACCAAACATGACCGCTCGGTCATTCTAGTAGACTCAATGGTATTTCGTCAAGACTGGGTGTTTCAAATAACGTTTTTTTGGGTCATGACGGATTTGCTGCTTGGTCGATAACGCCGAACAGGACATGTCCGCACCGGGATGCGATGGTTTTTGTACGAGGAATTTGGGGATGACCCGACAGAAAGGCTTCCACGCGTTGGTCATGATGATCGCTGGCACTGCTTGTATGTTGAGCGGTTGCACGAGCGCTCGCCAATGGTGGCATAACGGAATGAAGGTGGGACCCGAGTACGTCGGCGTAGGGGCGGATGTCGCATCACAATGGGTTGACGAGGAGGATTCCGCGTTGCGAACCGATTGGGCAGAACACGGTCATTGGTGGTCGGTGTTCAACGACCCGGTGCTGGATCGTTTGGTATTTGCGGCGTACCAGCAGAATTTACCGCTGCAGATCGCTGGCATGCGGATTTTGGAAGCGCGGGCTCAACGGGGAATCGCTGCGGGCAATCGGTACCCGCAACAGCAGCAGGTCAACGCGGCGTTTTCTCGAAACCGGTTCAGTGAAAACATGTATCCCTTTGGGGACTTTCCCGGAATCCGGCCTTACGATGATTGGGTGGCTGGTTTTGATATGGCCTGGGAACTGGACCTTTGGGGCCGCATCCGTCGCGGCATCGAATCGGCGGACGCTCATCTGGAGGCGCAAGTCGAAGGGTACGATGACGCGTTGGTGATGCTGCAGGCCGAGGTCGCTGCGGCCTATATCCGGTTACGAGCGATCGAAGAGCAGCTTCGGTACACGCAGCATAACGTGGATTTGCAGCGAGCGTCCCTGGAGCTGATCCAAAAACGGTTCGAGCTGGGCGTGGTCGGAGAATTGGACGTGCGCCAGGCGGGAGCCGAACTGGCGATCACCGAATCGTCCCTGCCGCAATTGCAGCAGGCTCATCGCCAAGTGCAGAACGGATTGTGCTTGCTGCTGGGAATGCCCCCCGGCAGCCTGGACATGGACCTGGCGGAATCGAGTTCGATACCGATGCCGCCCGCCGAAGTGGCGATCGGGATTCCGGCCGACCTGCTCCGACGCCGCCCTGATGTGCGTCAGGCAGAACGTCAAGCGGCCGCCCAGTCGGCTCGGATCGGGATCGCCGAAGCGGAGTTTTATCCGAGCTTGGCGATCACAGGAAATATCGCGGTCCAGGCCGAGCAATTTGGAGATCTGTTCGATTGGCAGAGTCGCACGGGGCGGATCGGTCCCGGCATCCAGTGGAATGTTCTGAATTACGGGCGGATCCGCAATCGAGTGCGTGTCGAGGACGCGCGTTTCCAGCAAGCCGTGCTGGCCTATCAGAACGCGGTGCTGGCCGCCAACAAAGAAGCCGAAGATGCGATCGTGGCGTACCTGCGGGAACGGCAACGCGTCCAATCGTTGGAACAGGCGACCCGAGAAACGTTGCGGGCGTTGGAGATCGGCATGAGGCTGTATGAGGAGGGAGTCGTCGATTATCAGCGAGTGTTGGATTCGCAACGAGCGGCTGTGCTTCAGCAGGATGCCTTGGCGCAGAGTCGCGGGCAGGTGGCCCTGAATCTGGTCGCCCTGTACAAAGCGCTCGGCGGCGGCTGGACCATGCGCTGCGAGTACGAAGAAATCGACTTAGGCTTCCAACCTGATCCCGCAGACTCGAGTGCCGCAAATCCAATGGATGGTAGTGGCTCAGGATATTGGTAAAGGCAGTGGTGTATGTCTGGATGTTCTGGCATTTTGCCCGTCCCGATGTGTGCAAGCCCTACGTGATCACCAGACACGTTTCTGGCTGTGGCCACCCAAACCGTTCCACGTCGTCGCCACAAACCTGCCCGACAGCTTCGATCGCTTCCGGCGTCCAGTCGGCCGCGAAGCGGTCGGCACGCTAAATCTTTGATGCCCCTTGATGCTTCGGAGTACAATCGCGAGTCGAGCTATCGGGAAGGGAAAAGGTGACAGGCACCAAATTCGCCACAATCCATGCGTTTTATCGATTCCTCGGCAGGCGACTGGACGGCGGCGACGTGGATTGGACGCCGGAACAGAGCGTACGTGAGTTCCGGCTGTATCAAGAAGAAGTGGCGAGGTTTCTCCGCGAAACCGAGCCGGCGGTGGCGGAAAGCCGGCGCGGGGATACGCGGCCTTTGGACGTCGACGCCGTGATGCTGCGGGTGCAACAGCGTCTCCGACAGCAAGTCGGGGACCGTTGATGGCCCGCGCGGCATGGACCCTCACCGCCGAGGATGAACTAACGG
>SKVE01000261.1 GCA_007129635.1 Planctomycetaceae bacterium | reverse complement strand
CGGCCTGGCGACAGCGTTTACGAGCACGAGGGCGAAATCCGGTACGGAATTCGAGCGGTTGCCAACCCGGAAGAACAGACTCATATTTTGAACTGGTATGGCGTCGACAAGCGGCTTGATCATCTGTGGATCTATCGTTAAAATCCCATGATTCCAACGGGCTGGATGGTGAAATCCAGCGAATCGATGCAGACTTTAAGACGGGGTAATTGGTGAGATGGCGCATAAAAAAGGGCAGGGTTCCAGCCGCAACGGTCGCGATTCGAACGCTCAGCGTCGCGGTGTCAAGCGATACGGCGGTCAGGTAGTGCGGGCGGGAAATATTTTGGTCCGTCAGGTAGGCACCCGATTTCACGCTGGTACCAACGTGGGCATGGGTAATGACTATACGCTGTTCGCGGTCGCAGACGGGGTGGTTCACTTCGACCGCGAAGGGCGTCGCGTCAACGTCATTGCGGCCAATTAAAACGCCTCCCAAAGGCTTTCGATCCGTTTTGGGGACGCTCTGCTGGGGCGTCCTTTTTTATTGATGTTTGTCGATCGAGTTGAAATCGAGGTCCAAGCGGGTGACGGCGGAGCTGGCTGTGTCAGCTTTCGCCGCGAGCGTTACGTGCCGCGCGGCGGCCCCAACGGGGGTGACGGCGGCAACGGCGGCAGCGTGGTGGTGGTGGCCGAGCCGGGGGTGGACAGCCTGGTCGCGTTGGCTCATCGCAAGTTCTGGCGAGCGGAGCGGGGTACCCCCGGTCAGGGCTCGAACAAACACGGCCGAAGTGGACAGGATCTGATCGTCCACGTGCCGCCCGGCACCGTCGTGATCGACGCCAAGCACGGTTTCGTGTTGAAGGATCTGACGCGATCCAACGACCGCATGATCGCCGCGCGAGGCGGAAAGGGCGGCTGGGGTAACACCCGTTTTAAATCCTCGACCAATCAGGCGCCACGTCAAAGCACGCCGGGCGAGGAGGGCGAACGCCGTCGATTGATCTTCGAGTTGAAGGTGATCGCGGACGTCGGCTTGATCGGCAAGCCGAACGCTGGCAAAAGCACGTTGCTCAGTCGTCTGTCGCGAGCCCGCCCTGAGATCGCCGATTACCCGTTCACGACCAAGCATCCCAATCTGGGCCGAGTCACCATCGACCTGGACCGATCGTTCGTCATGGCCGACATCCCGGGACTGATCGAGGGGGCTCACGCAGGCGTCGGATTGGGGCACGAGTTTTTGCGGCACGTCGAGCGTGCGGGGATTCTGGTCCATTTGATCGAGCCGATGCCGATGGACGGCAGCGATCCGATCGAAAACTATCACGCGATTCGCAACGAGCTGCGGCGATACAATCCCAAGCTGATCCAGCGTCCTGAGATCGTTGCCATCACCAAATCCGAATTACCGGGCGCTGCCGACCTGCGTGATCGGCTGGCCGAGCAGTTAGAACGCGACGTGCTTTTGATCTCGGCCGTCACCGGCCAAAACCTGAATCGACTGACAGCCGCCATCGTCCGCCATCTGCAGCCTGACGATCTTAGCTAGGAAGCCTGAAAGCTCTCGCCCGGCAAGCGGGGAGGATCTTCGAACGAAAAAGCGGGGCTCGTTTCTTTTCAAACGAGCCCCGTTTGCTGAAGCCGCAAAGCGATTGGGTGCTCTTTCGATCGCTTTAGTCTTCTGATGGAGGAAGCTGTGCTTTCAGGCTGCGGACGTCCGATCGCAATTGTTCATTCGCTTCGGACAACTCCTGGACGGCCTTGATCAATACGGGCACCAGTTTCTCGTAATCGACTCGCTTCAACCCGGTCGCCGCATCCTCGCTCACGATTTCCGGCACCAGCGCCTCGACTTCCTGAGCCAGCAGGCCGACTTCGTCTTGGGCACCGAGGGCTTCTCGAGGCCGCAGCGATTGAGGCAGGGTCAGCCCATCGATTCGTTGGACGGGCAGTTCCAGCGAATCCGTCCATTGGAACCGCACGGGCCGCAATCGCTTCACGGTCTCTAGACCATACTCGAGCGAAGCGACATCGGCCTTGAGCCGCTGGTCGGAAAAGCCGCCCATGCCACCACCACCCATGCCACCCATGCCACCCATGCCACCCATGCCTCCACCCATGCCACCCATGCCGCCCATCCCACCACCCATGCCGCCCATGCCACCGCCCATGCCACCGCCCATGCCACCGCCGATGCCACCGCCGATGCCGCCGCCGATGCCGCCGCCGCCGCCGCCGACGCCTGTGTCATCCCCGACGAAGGTAAACGTGGTGACTTCGCCGATACCCGTGAAATTTGGGAACGGGGTGACTCGCACGTAACGCCGATCGGCGGAGATCACGGCCATCGAACCGAAGTTGGTCCCTTCGGGCAACTGAGTGATTTCCGGGCGGACCCCCACGGCGCCTCGAGGCAGCCGTCCGTCGCGTTGAGCCTGTTGAACCGAGCGGCGGTAATCGAGCGTGGCATCGGACGATTCGTAAGCCGCCAATTGCTGCGACACGATCGCTCGCGTGACGGCCTGTTGACCTCGAGCGATATTGGCGATCAGTTCCGCATCCAGCGATTCCTGGCGTCGTCCATCGGTCAATTCAAAAGCTACGGCCGCATCGTTTGGCCCCAGCGAGATCTGCCGACTGACGATCTGCTCGCGATCCGATCCCAGGTGCTTGGCCACTTCGACGGTAACTTTGCCCGCGGTGGGTTGTCCCCAGACTCGCTTGATCACCAAGCGATAGTCCCCGCTGAAACCCTTCGGAAGGACATAGTATTCGGAGTATCCTTCGGCCGAGGCACCGCCGGGTCGAGCGAAATTGTCACCCAGCATCACTCCTCCGGAGGAGGTGCGGGGATTCAGGGCCGAGCAAACGGTTCCGCCCGGTTCTTCGACGTACAGATCCAGATCCGCTTCCCCGGTCCAGGTGATGCGGATTACACAGTCGCGGACCATTGCTTCCGCGACCTCGGCCTCGAAGCGTTCCGCCAGCTCCTCTTGTCCATCGGCCTTCAATTGTTCGAAGGTCGACCGGGCCACTCGAAAGGCGTATTCCGGTAAATCCAGTTGGTCGATCGGCCATGCCTGACGCAGGATCCCGGTACAGGCCCACATGATGCCTTGCTGGTCTTCCATGCGTTGCGCTGCCGCCAAGCCGCGCAGATAGGGTTCGGGGCGGAACGGTTGGGATGCGGCCACTTCCTGGAACAATTCCAGCGCCCGACGATCCAATCCCAAATGCGTCATGTACTCGGCTGCCACTAAGATATCGTCCATGTTGCTGGCAAAATCGACGACCGACATCATCGCACGTTCGACCTCGTCCATCGGCGCGTCCGTGGCCTGCAAGGCCAGCGCCAACCCCTCGTACATCCAGGGTTGCGGGAAACCGTGCCGCAACGCGGCGCGAAGCAGCGCGATGGCTTCTTCAAAATTCTCGTCGTTCATCAAACGTCGGACGGTCGCTCGGATCGATCCTCGAATGGCCAACTGCTCCGCTTCGCTGGCGTCCAGCAACGCGGTGAAATAGTCATCCCATACCTGATCAGCCGTCTGATCGGCCTGGCGTTCGGGACGGATGATATGAACTTCGGTCGATCGCTGCTGCCGTGGCGGCTCGGCGACCGCAGGAGCCGCGGCTTGCTTTCTGGGCCCCAAGGTCAAATCGTCTTCGACGGCGAACATGCCGACGCTGGGATGCCTGGATTCGATCGCCACATCCATCGCACTGCGGATCAACAGCTTGACGAAGGGTTTGTCTTTGATCCAAGCGGCAACGTCTTCGCCATGGTTGCCGTACAGCATGAACAGCCATTCGGGAGCTTCCGTGAACAGCCACTGGCGGAACTCCAGCCAGCGTGGGTCGTGGGGTCCGTACACTTCGCGGGCAACCCAGCAAAAGCCCATGCCGCCGCCCATGCCACCCATGCCGCCGCCCATGCCCATGCCACCCATGCCGCCGCCCATGCCGCCCATCATGCCGCCGCCCATGCCGCCACCCATCATGCCGCCGCCCATGCCGCCCATCGGCATGCCGCCCGTGATCGGCAGGACCAGGTCGCCAACGGGGTACACCTTGGTAACCAGTTCGCTTTCGGCATCATCCAGAGTGGTGATTAGCAGCACTTCGTCGCGGATCACATAGGTCAACGTGTCGCTCAGGTCCCGCAGCAACAATCGCAGGGCCGACCGCAGGGTGATTCCCTGCAGATTCCGGGTCACCGTGGTTTCGGTCGTGATCCCTTCGTCCATATCCAGCAGGCGCCAGTTGGCTTCGATGTTGATATCGTGGAGATCTGCCAAGAATCCGAGCACCTGTTGCAACGGGGATTCGATGAAATCCAACGTCGTATCGTCGTCCAGGGCGGTCAGGATCTTTTGTTCCGAGCTGCCTCGGCGGGCCAGATCGATGGAGGCGTACTGTCTGCGCCGCAGGGACAGGTCCGCCCAAACCTGCGGTTCGGGGTACATCACCGGCGGCTCGTCGGGGAACGGCACCAAGGCTTTTTCGACGGTCAGCAGCGCTCGAGCGAAATTGCGATGTCGGACTTCGCGCAACGCTTCCATCTCGTGCACGTGCCCTGAAAATCGGGACCACCAGACCGCGGCGACCGGTGTTGTTCCATAGGGGTCCAACGCACGGACTTCGAAAGCGATGATGTCCTCGGCGTCGTTGTAGCGGCCTTCGGCCATCAGCGAATTAAAGCGATCCAGCATCTGTTTGATCTTCTGCCGCGTGCGAGCTGTTTCTTCGACCGCTCGTTGTCGTTCCTCGCTGGCCGCCCGATTGGCCTCGGCCAGTTCGCGTCGATTGCGGACTTCGACTTCACGGCGTTCGGCTTCGCGGATCGCGCCTTCGACTTGTCGACGCAATTGAGTCCGGTTTTCCGGAGTCAGCGAATCGCTGCGGTCGATGGTTTCGAGCAACAACTTCAGGTCCCGTTTGGCACCTTCCGGATTGGTTCGCATCCGATCGCGAGCCTCGGTCATCTCCTGCTCGACTTGCGCTCGCATCCGTTGTTCGTCGATCGCGGCCAGATTTTCCACGTTGGCCATGAAACCGCCACCGCTGTCCAGCAACTCCTGCAGCAGCGCCCCGGGTTGGTTGCCGCCGGGCACTGCACCGCCAGCCGCAGGGGCGGCTGCATCCGGAGCGTCCTGGATGTTGACCAGCCGCAGTCCCGGATCGTCGTCGCGTCCGCCCATATTGCGAGCTGCTTGGACGATGGCTCGAGCCTGCGGATTATTTGGATCACGTTGCAGAATCGTCTCGGCGACCTGCAAAGCCCCTTGCACGTTGCCTGTGCGCAGCGCATTCTCGCCCAAACGTGTCAAGTTTTCGTCGACTGCGACCATCATCTGGGCGACTTCGGCCAGGCCCGATGATCCGACAGTCGGCAATCGGATGCCACCGTCGCTACGCGCCGAGCTGACCAGATCGGGCAGGAAGCGATAGTCTTCGTTGGAAGCCTGAGGCTGAACTTCCCAGTTCATCTCCAGCGTCTGACCGGCGGTTTCCATCGTCATCGAAATGCTGGCCGCGTCGCGAGAATCCAGCATGCCGATCAGCACCGTGTCACGATCGCTTCGCAGCGGCGGTACGCGACTGGGCAATGTTTCTCGCATCGAACCCGGCAGATCGGCCGTCTTGGGCCAGTAGACAGTACCGCGAGCCGCCTGAGCCATCGCCTGGCCTGCTTGTTCGGCCGAACCGCCTTCGGGCGCATCGACATGCACCTTGCCGCCGGTCTGGTTGGCCAACGTCGCCAGCAAAATCAGATCACGGCCAGGGCCGATCGCATAGCTGGAAACCGGAATCTGCTTGTCTGTCAGATCGCTGACCAGCGACTCCATATCCGGCGAGTACAGCAAATTGGCCCGACTGTGCCCGTCGCCCATGTAGACCAGGGCACGAGGTCGAGTCGCCGGACCTGAGAAAGTATCTGCCGCGCCACGCAGGCCTCGTTGCATGTCCGTCGAACCCAACGGCACTCGCTGCTGGAGCCTGGCCAGACCGTCCCGCATCGCCTGGCTGCCCGGTACCACGAATTGCTCGGTCATCGCCACCGCGTTCAGATCGATCGCCATCAATTTGACTCGATCCTCCGAACCCAGGCTGGACAGCATACTGTTCAGGGCTCCGATCGCATCGTCGCGATACGCGCCGGTCTGGCTGGCCGAGGTGTCAAAAAGAACGAGGACATCGTGCCCGGTCACTGCCGGTGCGGGCTCGGTCGGATTCAGCGACAACGCAAAAAACGTTTCGCCTGTCGGGCTGTCGAAAGTCGCCAATTCGGACGGTTGCGAACCGCCTGTGGGGTTCGCCATCGCCGTTAACGTTGTCGCCAGCATCACCAACGGTACAGCAAAGAGCCACAAGTGATTGCGTTTGGACATGCTCGAAGACTCCAATCCAGAAATGTGCTAATGCGGTCCTCTCTTTTACCCACAATCCAACAGTGAGCGGACCGTGCCTTGCCCTATTCACCTTAGACGCACCTGGGGCGCCGGTATTCCTCTATTCTATTCTGCCAAAACGGTTAACGCCAGAGATTTCGTCAGTTTTACCCTAAGTTGCCAGCGCCATCGCAAGGAAAACTCCAGGACTAGGGGTTAGGTTCCGCCTAGGGCCAAACCCAAAGGGGTTGTTTTGGGGGGGGTAATCGTTTCCTTTCAAACTACTCGCAGCACTTAAGTGCTCATGGCGCTGGGTTCCGAATTTTGGCAAATTCGGCTACGGGGCTTTCAACCATCTCGCGGCACCTAAGTGTCCATGGCGATATACCATCCTAGCAGGATCAGTGCCAAGCCCAGTAGTCCGAAACCGATGCGGGTCGCGCGGCGGCCCCATCGAGCCGCAGCCCATCGGGCTTTGGGCAGCCGAAAAAACCAGGAAAACTGGAACAGCCCCACGGCGGCGCATAACACGCCCAGAATGATTGCCACGGCCCCCACAAATGCCTGTTCGATGCTCATTCACTCGACTCGACTTGACGAACTACCCACGAAACCGAGAGGATACGGCATTGGACCGCTTGTTCCAAGCCCGACCTCCATGCCTTCTTTAGGTTCGCCAATGGCAAAACGAGACAAGAAAGAAAAATTCCGTGCTGATTTTCGTAAGAAGCACCAGTCGCGGACCCGCCAAGGCGATCTGACTCGCGATTACTCTGCCGGCGACCAGGGCTTCGAAGAGAGCCCTCGGAGCGAGCGGGTCAGCGGCAAAGGCGACTTGACGCGGAAGCGGACCGTCATGGGCGGTTCGATCTGCGAGCAGCAAGGTGGAGGGCTGACCGTCCAATTGGGGATCGACGAGTCCAATTGCTTGTTGGGTCGAGTCACCAGCATCCATGGCTTGACCAGTCTGGTCCAAGCTTCGTCGGGCCAGATGTACCGCTGCGCGACGCGTGGGTTGCTGAAGTCGCTGAGCACCGACCAGCGACATGTCGTCGCCGTCGGTGACCAGGTCTGGTTCCGCCCCGAACCGCCTCGAAATGGCGTGCACGAGGGGAGTATCGAACGGATCGAGCCGCGACACGGGGTGATCAGCCGAACCAGCAAAGGGCGGCGGCACGTCCTGGTCGCCAATGTCGATCAGTTGCTGATCGTCACCAGTGCGGCTCAGCCCGTTCTGAAACCGAATCTGATCGACCGGATGCTGGTCACGGCGGAAAAGTCGCAGATTCGGCCCTTGATCTGCGTCAACAAGGTCGATCTGGTGGACCCTGCCGATCTCCAGCCCCTGGCGGGCGTGTTCGGCCAGATGGGTTACGAAATCCTCATGCTCTCGGCGGCGACCGGCTTCGGCTTGGATCGTCTGCGTCAGCGGGTGTTGGGTCGCCAGAGCGTGGTTGCCGGTCAGAGCGGTGTGGGGAAATCGTCGCTGCTGAACCTGATCGAACCCGGGCTGAAGCTTCGCGTTCAGACGGTCAGCGAGGAAAACGAGAAAGGTCGGCATACCACGTCCGCCGCCTGCCTGCTGCCTTTGTCCGGCGGCGGCTTCATCGTCGACACGCCGGGGATACGGCAGTTTCAATTGTGGGATGTCATCCCGGAAGAGGTGGCCGGTTTCTACCGAGACGTTCGTCCGTTCGTTTGCCTGTGCCGCTTTCCCGATTGCACGCATACGCACGAGGCCGATTGTGCGGTGAAGGACGCCGTCGCGGATGGACGCCTGGATGCTCGCCGTTACGAAAGCTTCTGCCACTTGTACAGCGGCG
>SKVE01000859.1 GCA_007129635.1 Planctomycetaceae bacterium | reverse complement strand
TTCTGTGACGATTACATCCATCGTGTTGGCCGAACCGGCCGCATGGGCCGCGAGGGGGTTGCCTTCACGTTTGTGACGCCCGAAGAAGGCCCCGAATTGACGCGGATCGAGCAGCGGATCAACCTGCAATTGGTGCGCGGCGAGATCAGTGGCATGGACCTGGTAGCGACGCCTATCGAGGTAGCCCCGTCGGCTGGGGACGATGATCCCGATCAACCGGAGAAACCGGAACCGCCCCCGTTCGGACGCCGCCGACCTCGACATCGCCGTGCGTTGTAAGCCCGCGTCTCCAAGAAAAGGGAGGGAATCGCGTGACCACTCGATGGCTGATCGTATTTGCCCTGTTGTCCGCTTTCGGGACCGCGGCGGAACCGAACACGGTGTTGATCGAAGCCGAACGGTTCGAGCATTTGGGCGGCTGGGTGCCCGATTCGCAGTTCATGGACCAGATGGGCTCGCCATTCTTGCTGGCTCACGGACTGGGCGAACCCGTGGAAGATGCGCGGACGACGATCCAGTTACCAAGCCCCGGAAAATACCGCGTTTGGGTACGGACTCGCGACTGGGTCGCCACTTGGAACGCGCCCGGTGCTCCGGGGCGGTTCCAATTGGTGATCGATGGCCGCCCGCTGGAGACGGTATTTGGGACCCAGCGCGCTGATTGGCACTGGCAAGCCGGTGGAACGGTGGACCTGGACAAGACGAACGTCGAGTTACGGTTGCGCGATTTGACCGGTTTCGCAGGCCGATGCGACGCCATCGTGCTTTCGGCGGACCCCGAATTCACGCCGCCTGACGCTGAACCGGAGCTGACCAAGTTTCGGCGTGCCCAGTTGAATTTGCCGGAGCATCCCAAGCTGGCAGGCCAGTTCGACTTGGTTGTGGTCGGTGGCGGGATCGCGGGAACCTGTGCGGCACTGTCCGCCGCCCGGTCGGGATTGACCGTCGCGCTGGTACAAGACCGGCCTGTGCTAGGCGGCAACAACAGCTCCGAAGTCCGCGTGTGGCTGCAGGGGGCTCGGAACCGGCCACCGTATCCGCGGATCGGCGACATTGTCCGGGAACTGGAACAACAGCACCACGCACACTATGGCCCGTCGAACACGGCGGATCTGTACGAAGACGAAAAGAAACTGGACTTGGTCCGCGACGAGCCCAATATCTTTCTGGCTTTGAATCACTGGGCCAATCAAACGGAAATGGACGGTGCACGGATCTTGGCCGTCGTCGCTCAGCACACGGTCACCGGCGAGCGGCAGCGATTCGTTGGCCGCTGGTTTGTCGATGCGACGGGCGACGGCTGTCTGGGAAAACTGGCCGGAGCCGAATATGAAGTGACCCTGCCGGGACGTATGGGAAGCTGCAATCTATGGAACGTGATTGAGACCGACGGTCCGGCGCCGTTCCCGCGATGTCCCTGGGCGTTGGACTTGAGCGACAAGCCGTTCCCGGGCCGGAATATACGGTTCCCCGGCGTCCCGGCCGACCACCGGGGGATCGAAGCGTTGGGTGGCTGGTACTGGGAGAGCGGCTTCGATCACGACCCGTTTGAAAAGAGCGAGTACATCCGGGACTGGAACTTCCGGGCCATGTACGGCGCCTGGGACGCGCTGAAGAACGTTGATGGCCGTTACCCCAATCACCGCCTGAACTGGTCCGCTCACATCGCAGGCAAACGGGAGTCGCGGCGTCTGCTGGGTGATGTGATTTTGACCAGGGAGGATATCCTGGAAAACCGGCAGTTTCCCGATGGCTGTGTGCCCACAGGTTGGTCGATCGATCTGCACTACCCCGACCAGCGGTACGAGAAAGGCTTCGAAGGAGATGCTTTCATCGCTCGAGCCTCGTTCGAGCGGTACCCGCTGCCCTATTGGATCCCCTACCGCTGCCTGTACTCGCGGAATGTTTCCAATCTGTTCATGGCAGGACGCGATATCAGCGTGACGCACGAGGCGCTCGGGACGGTGCGGGTCATGCGTACCGGCGGATGCATGGGCGAGGTGGTCGGGATGGCCGCTGCGGTGTGCAAACAGCACGATGGCGATCCTCGCGATGTCTACCAGCATCACTGGGAAGATCTCCGCAACCGGATGCTTCAGGGAACCGGCAAGCCGCCCGACGTATCGGCATGGCTGAACCCGCCCGAGTGGCTGGCGACGGCGGGCGAGAACTTGGCGCTGCAGGCCCAGGTCCGTGTTTCCGGTCATTTGAAAGCCGATACGAACCCGGCCGCTTTGCTGAACGACGGCCGCATCGACGTGTGGGATAACGACGGGCGGTGGCTCAGTCATGCACAAGTGCCGAACTGGGTCGAGCTATCGTGGGCCGAGCCGCAGCGCATTTCGGCGGCACGCATCGTATCGGGCTACTATCAAGGCGCTCGGATTGTCGAGCCGGTAGCGGCCTTTGTCTGGCAGTACCAGCGGGACGGTCAGTGGCGCGACATCCCGGATGCCTCTGCGGTACAGAACGATGCCACGGACTGGTCGGCCCGGTTCCCCGAGATCACCAGCCGCCGCCTGCGTCTGCTGATCACCGCGACGCATATCGACGTCTCGCGGATCTGGGAGATCGAAGTGTATGGACCGGAATAAGGGCGGACGGACAGTGGCTTGTTCTGCAGTGATCTTCGACTTGGACGGCACGTTGTTGGATACGTTGACCGACATTGGCGATGCCGCCAACCGGGTACTCGATGCGCTGGGGTATCCGCAGCACTGTCTCGATGATTATCGCCAGTTCGTCGGGTCGGGAGTCCGGGTGCTGTTCGGACGTGCTTTGCCGGAGGGCGCAGCGGACGAAGCCACGGTGACTCGCTGTGCCGAGCGGTTTCAGGTCGAATATGCCCGCCACTGGAACGTTGCGACGCGATCCTACGACGGCGTCGCCGAAATGCTGGACCAGGTGCGACGACGCAATCTGAAGATGGCCGTGCTGTCGAACAAGCCGGACGGCTTTACGAAGCGGTGTGTCGAGTACTACTTGGCCGCTTGGCCGCTGGACCCGGTGCTGGGCCAGCGCGAGGGCATTCCGCGCAAGCCGGATCCGGCGGGCGTCCTGGAGATCCTGGACCTTTGGCAGATCCCCCCGCAACAATGCCTGTACCTGGGCGATTCGGACATCGATATGCAGACCGCCACCGCCGCCGGCGTTCTGCCGATCGGCGCCACCTGGGGATTTCGAACGGCGGATGAATTGATCCGTAACGGCGCTCGACACCTGATCCACCAGCCTGCGGAATTGATCGCCTTGCTGGACCGTTTGACCGAGATAAGCTGAAGCCGACTGAGGACTCCTGGCCGGGTGCTTATTTCGAGACTGGCTGGTGGCAGGTGACGCAGCCATCCTCAGAGATCGCGGGGCAGCAGGTGGCCCATTTTATCTCGTTTGGTCTTTAGGTAGGCCATATTGTGTTCGTTGGCGGGCGGACAGATCGGGACCTGGTCGATCACTTCCAGATCGAACCCGCCGTAGATGAAGGCGTCGGTCTTCTTGGGATTGTTCGTCAACAAACGGACTCGCTCTAACCCCAGATCCTTGAGGATTTGGATACCGATCCCGTAATCCCGCATATCGGCCTGGAATCCCAAGGCCAAATTGGCTTCGACGGTATCCAACCCTTGTTCCTGCAGCGCGTACGCTCGGATCTTTTCGGACAGTCCGATCCCGCGTCCTTCTTGCGGCAGGTAGACCAAGACACCGGCACCTTCGCGGCTGATCATGTCCAGTGCCATTTGCAGTTGATCGCCACAGTCGCAACGCAACGACTGCAGCAGGTCGCCCGTAAAGCAACTGGAATGGATGCGGACCAGCGGAGCGGCCAGTTTGTTGGGGTGGCCCATGACCAGCGCGACGGGCTGCTCCATCTCGTATCTCACCTCGTAGACGATCAAGCGGAAAGGGCCGAACGCGGTGGGCAGATCGGCCTCGGCACCACGCGTGACCAGTTTTTCGTTCAAGCGTCGATGAGCGATCAATTGTTCGATCGAGATCAGTTCCAGCTTGTGGCGGTTTGCCAGTTCGCTGAGTGTTTCGCGCGATGCACGGTTACCTCGGTCGTCCAGGATCTCGCACAGCACCCCTGCAGGAGTCAAGCCGGCCATGCGAGCCAGGTCGACCGCCGCCTCGGTATGCCCGGCTCGCCGCAATACGCCCCCCTCCTTGGCCAGCAGAGGGTGCACGTGTCCCGGGCGCACGAAATCGCCGGCTCGAGTCGACGGGTCGACCATCCTGCGAACGGTGATCGCTCGCTCTTCGGCCGTGATCCCCGTGCGGACCGAGCCATGATCGAGCGGTGTCATGAAGCTGGTGTTTAGCGGCGCCGTATTGGCGCTGACCAACGGATGCAGATCCAGACGATGGCAGACCTCGGGCAACACGGCCACGCAGAATTCGCCTCGCCCAGAGATGATGAAATTGACCTGATCTGTGGTCGCCTTTTCGGCGGCACAGATAAAATCGCCCTCGTTTTCTCGGTCTTCGGCGTCGACCACGATCACTACTTCGCCCCGCGCAATCGCTTCGACCGCCGATTGCACCGACGAAAACTCGATCGCTCCATTTGCCGTTCGCTTGTTCATTCTACCGCTTCCACCATGTGACAACCCAACCCAGCCCTGTATTATATGGCAATCGTGGCGTGATGCTAGGACGAGTTGGCCCGATTGTTTCTTTTGCCAGAACTACCCACTTGGTGGGAAAGGCACGTGCTGAATGCTGGAACGAGAAGAATATGTCGAACAAGCCTATTTTTTCCGAATGGTGGGCGAACGTCTTCCGGAGAATTTCCCGCTGCAGGAACTGATGGGCCAGTTGCGGCACGAAATTTTGGCAACCACCAAGCTGCCCATGGCCATCGACTACCTGCTGACCGAACTCCGACACAGCGGAGCCATGTCGGTTGCCATGAAAAAACTGGCGCATTACTTCACCCCGTATCAAGCGTACGTGATCGAAGCCGCGGAGGAAGACCGAGGCCGGTTCGACACGCGGGTCGCGATCGACATCCTCCATCACGAGGCAAAATACTTATCCGAAAACCCCTTGCCTGAGGGGCTGTTCTTGTATCAGTTCGAAACGTTGGCTCGCAATCGCATGCGCTATGATCGAGGGTTGGATGCGATGGCCCGCGACCCGATGTACAACGATGATTGGCGACAGTGGATTTATACGGTGCGTCGCCAGGTCGGGATCATCGACTTGGCAGACATGATCTTCGTGCGCAGCAGGGAATACCTCCGCCGTAAGACCCGGCCTGGAATGCCCGCCCCCGAGCCCGAAGCGCCGGTGCTGTTCGGCGACAAAGAGGGCAAGATCGCTTGGGCCAACCGCGATAAAGATCCGATGTATCTGTTTGCCGCGTTGCAGCGTCATCTGGGATACCCGATGGCGCCTCGATTGAAGCGAATCGACGAAACCCGGGAGATCATCCCCCAATTGTTGCGTCGCATGGAGCGTCTGGAGGTGCGCATCAAGATATTGGAACAGGAGGCTCGCGAAGGTTTGGACATCACCCAATTCTACGCCAGCCAATCGAAGCCTGGTGAGTAGGCGTCCAGCCAAGCGCTTCTCGTTGATCGCGATGGTTCTGCACGGATCAACCACCGCCGCTGGAAAAGATCAAAAACAGCAGGAACACCAATACCAGCACCACCGCGATGATGGCATAGTTCAGCCATTCTCGGCCCGCCTTGCGCTCGCGAATCTCCTTCTCCTGTTGGCGACGGCGCTTGTATTCGATGCTGTCGGTGCGTCGAAGCTGGAACTGAGCCTTGCAGTAGGGACAAAGGACCTCCTGGTCCAGCATCTCGACTGGCGTCTCCAGTTGCTGCTTGCACTGCGGACACGGGATATGCAGGACCTCAGGATCCTTCAACTCGACGGCAGAACGGCGCCGAGCCATCGGCGTACCGGAGGACCGGGGTGCGGATGATCGAGACGTTTGGACGACCGGCGGGAATTGAGGGCCTGAATGATTGGCAGTCGGACCGGTCATCGGCGCGCTGGGCGTGCCCCCCGCTTGTCTGCCTGGTTTCGGCTCGGGTGGACCCGCGCCCGATCGGTTGGCCGACCCGCCCGATCGGCTGGCCGACCCGCCTGTAGGCCAAGTCGGATTCGAAGCCGGCGGCCACGACGGCGGTGTACCGGGGGCAGGTGTCGCAGGTCCGTGTTGAGGCGGTAACCGATTGCCAAGCGGGGTGGGCGCCGGCGCGACGGGCGTCACAGGGGCCGGAATGATGAAAGGCAGCCGGCAGATCGGACATTGGCTGGTTTGCCCGGCTTGAGCCGGATCGGCTTGCAGGATGTTCGAGCACTGGGGACATTGAAACTGAAACATGACATTACTCCCCGACCGATTCCACAACGCGACCAAAACCCCGCCGACGTTCAACCAAGGGCTCGGCGGTAACTGAAATCAAACAAAAGTTCCCATTCCGCTCGGGCGATCTCGCGGCAAACCTGATCGAGTTCCGAGCGCCCGGCTCCGACCGACTGACAGAGATCTACGAACGCAAATGGATCCCAATCGGTGCCCAGTTGCAGCGATCGAGCCGCTTCGCTGGTCGCATGGGGGCCGGTCAAGGCGGCCGCCACTCGACCCAGTTCATCGAACACCGGATGCTCACCCACCCGTCGAAACCAGTACTTCGCATTCGAATCGTCCGGTTCGCGTCGGTGCATGATCCCATGCCAATAACTTCCGGTGGGCGTGGCGATCGATTGGCTGATCGTATGCGATTCGTCCAAAAAGTCGTGCAGCAGCCACAGTCCCGACAAGCAGGCCGCTGCCGCATTCCGATCGGCAATCGATTGGCCTGAAAACATCGCTTCCATGCTTAGTGCCTGTAGTTCGCCGCGCACTTCCCGGTGTGGGGCTCCCGGCCCCAACTCACACAAGCGGTCGCCGCTCAACAACCGCATCACTGGCGGGGGGTAAGCCGACGGATCGAAAGGTCGATAAACAGCCATATTGAAGACCTCGATAGACGTTAATTCCGGGTGGTCCTGGGTTTGCCGAAGTTATTTTTCCCGCGTTCCCTAAAATATGAACTACTTTAGGCCAAGCGGCCTTCCTGTCCAAGGGATCTTTGATTCCCACCTTCGGGACGCTACCCGAAAAAACGCTCGTCTGATACACTAGCGGCTTCGGCGAATTACCCGAATACCGCATGTTGAGCAAGGAAATGGGGCATGACAATCGATCCCTCTCGGCAGTCGACCGATCCGCACCAATCGTCCGTGGAAGAGAAAACCGCGGCACCGGCCCCGGCGCCCCCGCCGGCAGCCGAGCAGACCGACCAAACCGGGCAAACCGACCAGGCGGCGTCTGCGGCTGCTGACGGCGAATCGACGGCGGCAGATCCGGGCGGAACCGAGCCTTCCGGCCCGCTGAGCGGTCGGCTCGAAAAACGTAAGATCCAAGTGGGCTCGCGTTCCTCGACCACTCGCACGCTTGGCGAAACTCCGCAACACGCCCCGCGCCCCGGCGGTCAAGAGAATCGTGCCGCTGGAGATCGGCGGCGGCGCGACAATCGCGGGAAGAAAGAGGGCGAGCAGACAGCGAAGGAAACGCCGATCGAGCCTGCGGTCGCTTGGACGAAGGTCCCGCCGCCCTCGCGCCGCGATAAGCTGACGCCTGATCTGGAAGACGCTTTCCAATCCGCTTTGGCCGGCGCATCGATGGACGAACTGCTGGGGGAAACGCCACCGATCATCCCGGAAGCGTTGGAAGTGGATGCCAAGCACCAGGCGACGGTGGTCAAGATCCACGGGGACAACGTCTTCTGCTCGATCGATGGCCGTAACCAGGGGGTGATATCGTTACGCCAGTTTGAGGAACCGCCGACGATTGGCAGCGTTCTGGAAGTGGTCATTCGCGGGTTTCAGGCGGAGGACGGGCTGTACGAACTGACGGTGCCCGGCGGAGCGATCGACGTCCATGACTGGACCGATCTGGTCGAAGGAGCGGTGGTCGAGGCGCGGATTACCGGATCCAACGTAGGTGGTCTGGAATGCATGGTCGGAGGGATTCGAGGGTTCATCCCGGCCAGCCAGATCGAAATTTTCCGTGTCGAGAACTTTGCGGACTACCACGAAAAGAAATTAAATTGCGTGGTGACCGAGGCGAATGAACGGCGACGTAACCTGGTACTCAGCCCTCGTGCGTTGCTCGAGCGACAACGTGAGGAACAGCGGCAGAA
>SKVE01000371.1 GCA_007129635.1 Planctomycetaceae bacterium | reverse complement strand
GTTGGAAGACTTGGACCTGGACGGCTCGGAGTTGTCCGAGATGGCCCAAGAGGCCTCGGTGATCCGGCTGGTCAACGAGATCCTGCTGGAGGCCATCGAGATGCGGGCCAGCGACGTTCATATCGAATCCCAGCCTTCCGGGCTGGTGGTTCGGTACCGCGTCGACGGCATTTTGCAGTTGCAACCCGTGCCGCCCGAGATTCATCGTTTTGAAGCCGCGATCGTCAGCCGCTTGAAGATCATGGCTCGGATGAATATCGCCGAGAAGCGTTTGCCGCAGGACGGGCGCATCAAGCTGAAGGTGCGGGGCCGGGAAGTCGACGTGCGTGTTTCGGTCATCCCGATGATCCATGGCGAAGGCATCGTCCTGCGTATCCTGGACAAGGGCGCGATGGTCTTCGAGCTGAAGGCGTTGGGCATGGATGAATCGACGTACAAGATCTACCGCCAGTTGATCGATTTGCCGCACGGGATCATGCTGGTCACCGGTCCGACGGGTTCGGGAAAGTCCACCACGCTGTACAGTTCGCTGTTGGAGATCAACCGGCCGGACATCAAGATTATCACGACGGAAGATCCCGTCGAGTATCAGTTGGAGGGCATCAACCAGATCCAGATCCACTCGAAGATCGGACTGACGTTTGCCCACTCGTTGCGCAGCATCCTGCGTCACGACCCGGACGTGGTGCTGATCGGGGAAATCCGCGATCTGGAAACGGCCGAGAACGCGATCCAGGCTTCGTTGACGGGTCACTTGGTATTCAGCACCTTGCACACGAACGACGCAGCGGGCGCCTACACGCGGTTGGTGGATATGGGAGTCGAACCGTTTTTGGTCTCCAGCACGGTCGAGGCTGTGATGGCCCAGCGACTGGTCCGACGCGTGTGCCGGGCATGCCGTCAGGCTTACCAGCCCGACCCGGACGAACTGCCGCCCGATTTCCCGCTGGATGCTTTGGGTGATCGACCATTATATCGACCGGTCGGTTGCCGCGAATGTCGCCAGTCCGGCTATGCGGGCCGGTTGGGGATTTACGAGCTGATGGTCACGAGCGAAGAAGTGCGCCGTCTGGCTCATGACAACGCCAGCACCTGGGATATCAAGAAAGCGGCCGTCCACAGCGGCATGGTGACGTTGCGGATGGATGGCTGGAAAAAGGCCATCGCCGGGCAGACCAGCCTGGATGAGATCATGCGAGTGACCAAGGGAGATCGAGAAGTCGTCATGGTTCCCAACGCCACCGGGGTGCAGCCTGACGCATCGTTTGGCCTGAAAGTCTGACGAACAGAGAACCATCCAGATGCCTGATTTTGCTTACATCGCGCGAGACCTGCAAGGTGAAAAGGTGACCGGAACGCTGACGGCCGGTTCCGAGCGTGAGGTGGTGACCCAGTTGTCCGCCAAATCGTTGTTTCCTGTCGAAGTGGCGGCGACCAAGGGCAAGAGTACGGGGATCAGCCGCAAGCGGGTCAGCGGCCAGTTGATGGCCAACACGTACAGCCAACTTTCCGCGCTGTTGCGCAGCGGAGTGCCGCTGTTGCGTTCGATCCGCGTGATCCGAGATCAGACGTCGAACGCGCATTTGAAGGAAGTCCTGGACGACGTCTATCGGCGAGTCGAGGACGGAGCGACGCTGGCCGAAGCGATCTCACGATACCCGCGAGTCTTCAAAGAGATGGCCATCAACATGGTCCGGGCCGGCGGAGAAGGCGGTTTTTTGGAAGATGCGCTGGAACGTGTGGCGACGTTCACCGAGGCTCAGGAGGACCTGAAGAGCCGCACGATGGGCGCGTTGGCCTATCCGCTGTTCCTGGCGGTGGTCGGCGTGTTGGTCGTGGGCGGGTTGGTGATCTTTTTTGTGCCGTTCTTTGCCGAGATGTTTGACGTTTTGCGGGATCGAGGCGAATTGCCCATCATGACCGATTGGTTGTTGTGGGTCAGCGAGACCATGCGACGGTTTGGAGTGGTGCTGGCCGCGATGTTCATCGTCGTGGTGATCTTCCTGAAACGCGAATTGGAGACGCCTCGCGGCAGACGCTTGCGGGATCTGGTAAAACTGCGGATGCCCATCTTGGGTCCCGTTTTTTCCAGCTTGGCCGTCGCTCGATTCTGCCGAGTGCTGGGAACGCTGTTGAGCAACGGGGTGCCCATTTTGCGGTCGCTGGAGATCAGCCGTCAAGCGACCGGTAACCAGATCCTGTCCGAAGCCATTGCGAGGGCATCCGAGAATATTTCGTCCGGCCAGTCGTTGGCTGGACCGTTGGGGACTTGCGAATTTTTCCCCCGCACCGTCGTGGAAATGATCTCGGTGGCCGAGGAGGCCAATACGTTGGACCAGGTGCTGGTGGACGTGGCCGATGGATTGGAGCGACGGACGTCCCGGCGATTGGATCTGGCAGTCCGATTGTTGGAGCCGATCATGTTGTTGGTCCTGGCCGCTATCGTGCTGTTCGTGGTGATCGCTCTGCTGATGCCGGTGATCAAGATGAGCGGCACGATGCGAGCTTGATGGGCGTCGAGAAGTTGCGGGAAGACCTGTGGGCCAGTTCCGGGCTGGATGGACGCAGTCGCGAGGCCAAGAAGCCTCGGAGATCTGCGAGGGTTGTTTTTTCATGTGCCTTGCCGGCCGGAGCCGGCGGAAGAAGAAATCAAGGAGTTTGTCATGGTTACACTTCAACGTCGTCGTCGCCGACCGGGCTTTACCCTGATGGAAGTCCTATTGGTGCTGGCGATCCTGGTGATTTTGGGTTCGATGGTGGGGTTCTTCATCGCTGGGATGCAGCGCGGCGCCTACGAGGACCTGGCTCGGACCCAGATCGGCATGTTCGCCAATCAACTGGATGTCTACCGGTTGCATGTCGGCAGCTATCCCAATACCAACCAGGGCCTGCAAGCACTGCGGATGCCTCCTGCGGATCTGACGAATCCGAACAAGTGGCGAGGCCCCTATTCCCAGAAGGATATCCCCATGGACCCGTGGGGCAATCCGTATCAGTTTGAACTGGTCGGCCCAGAGCAATACCGAATCTGGTCGATGGGGCCCGATGGGGTCAGCGGAACCGAAGATGATGTGGCCAATACGCAATAAGAGCCCGAATGATCAAAAGACACGTCAGCCGTCGACCTGTTTTCACTCGACAGGACGCCGGTCGCCGTATGCGCGGCCCCGTACCGGGCTCAGCCTGCTGGAGATGATGTTGGTACTAGCGGTGCTGGTCGCTGCGGCTGCTGTCGCGTTACCAGCGCTTCATGGCCCGATGAGCGATCAACGCTTGCGCAAAGCGGCCGATCTGGTGCTGGCGCAGTGGTCCCGAGCGCGGTTGGAGGCCATGAAAACAGGCCAGATGCAGGTGTTTCGCTACGAGATCGGGACGGAATACTATCAGGTACAACCGCGTTTCGATGGCTCGTTCCTGCTGGAAGGCTCGGCGGATGCCCAACGGCTGATGGCGCCGGACATGCTGCAGAACCCAGGGCCGGATGGCCGGGATTCGCTGTTGGGTGTCGCGGGGCAGCGGTTGCCTAGCGGAGCCACTTTCTTTGCAGGGCGAACGGACACCGATGCTCGCATGATGCAGTTGCAAAGCGAGGATCCCAATACCCTCTTGTCCGGCACGGCGGCTCAACCGATCGTCTTTTATCCAGACGGAACCGCCACGCAAGCCGTTTTGGTGTTGACCAACGAACGGTTCTTTGTGCAACTGCGTCTGCGTGGATTGACCGGGTTGGGGCGAGCCAGCGGGTTGCTGACCGTGGAGGAGATCGAGCCATGACGGGTGACCGAAAAAGAAATCGGCGATCGGCGGCCAGCGCTGGACTGTCGTTGTTGGAAGTGATCCTGGCGATCGCCATCCTGGGCGGCAGTATCGCGGTGATCGGCGAACTGGTTCGGCTGGGAGCGCGACAAGCCGAAGAAGCACGCGAATTGACCATCGCGCAACTGCTTTGCGAAAGCAAGCTGGAAGAGATCGCCGCGGGAGTCATCGCTCCGGAAGCGGTGGGTGACGTGCCGTTTGACCTGGATCCGCGCTGGAGCTATTCGATCGAGATCGGCTCGCTGGATAATCCCGACTTGCTCCAGGTCACCGTGATGGCCCAGCAGGTCGACGGCAGTCGCGAGATCCCGCTGTACTACTCGCTGACACGCTGGATTTTGGATCCGAATCTCGAGTTGGAACTCAGTGCCTTGGACGCCATGGGCACCGGCTCGTCGAGTTCCAGCTCGGTGGATTCCTCGGGAGGGCCCTAGATGTACGGTAAACAGCCCAAACGAAGCGGCGCGACGCTGGTCGAGACGTTGTTGGCGTTGGCGTTGACGGGCATCGTGTTGATGATGATCAACATGGCCATCGATCTGAACCTGCGGACGCTGGATTCACGCCGCGCCGACATCGAACGCGCGTTGTTGGCTCAATCCGTACTACGGCACATGGCCGCCGATCTGCAAAATGCAGTGATCTACGAACCCATCGATTTGTCGAACGTGCCCGAGTGGTCCGGCGGACTCCCGGGACTCGATGGGCTAGGAGATCTCGACGGATTGGATGGCATGGAAGGGATCGATTCTGGCATGCCGTCGGATGGCGGTTTCGGGCTGGACGATCTGCCTTCGTCCAACACGATGGATATCGAAGGCTCGACCATGCCGACCAGTGTGCCCGGATTGTTCGGCAATCAGTATGAGTTGCAAGTGGATGTCAGCCATCTGCCACGAGTCGATCAATACGAAGCGTTTTTCGCTGAGTCAGCCGAGATGGGCGTCCGAGATATTCCCAGCGATGTCAAGACAGTCGCCTACTACCTGAATACCGGTTTGGGAGGAATGGCCGACGGGTCTAGTATGGAAGTGGCCGGGGCGACGACGTCCACAGCGATGGGGACAGGTGGCAGTGGTTTGGTGCGGCGAGCCTTGGATCGGGCGGTCACTGCGTGGGCAGCGCAGAGCGGTGGCTTGGAAGGACAGGTCACTTCTGCCGATCTGCTGGCTCCTGAAGTGAACTACCTGGAGTTCCGCTACTTCGACGGGAATCAGTGGCTGACCGAATGGGACAGCCAGCAGTTGGGCGGGTTGCCGGTCGCCGTCGAGATCACCATCGGGATCGATCCCACGTATGGTCTGGATGCAGCTTCGGCGGACGTCGCCCAGATGCGCGAGATGTCGATGACTGACATGTCCGAATTTATGTACCGGCTGGTCGTCCGTTTGCCGACCGCCAGACCGCTGCCGTTGGATCAGGAGTTTCTGGACATGGGACTGCTGGACGGAGGCGGCTTATGAGACGCGGTGACTTTACGGACTCGAACGATTCCTTGAACCGCCGCCAGGGTCTGGTGCTGATCCTGGTGTTGATCGTCGTGGCAGCCCTGTCGCTGGCGGCCTACGCGTTTGCCAGTTTGATGGTGGTGCAGAGCGAGAGTGCTCACCTGACGGGTCGCCGTATCCAGGCTCGCATGCTGGCGTCCTCGGGAGTCGAATCACTGCGAGTCTTCCTATTGCAAGATCCGGCGATGCAGAGTGAATCGGGCGGACTGTACGACAATCCGGCCATGTTTCAGGGGGTGACCGTCATGGGAGAAGCCGATCCGGACGAACTCGGCAAGTTCACCGTGCTGGTACCCGCCATGGACCAGGCCGGCGGTTTGGCGGGCGTACGCTACGGGCTGGAAGACGAATCGGCTCGGTTAAACCTGAACGCCCTGCTGCTGATCGACCAGCAGGCTCGCGAGCTTCAGGAAGCGACCGGGGAATTGGCAGCATTGGTCGCGGAGGATGCCGAGGGCCTGTTGGCCGACAGCCCGGCCCGCAGTCTGTTGATGGCGCTGCCTGGCATGACGGTCGAGATCGCTGACGCCATCCTCGATTGGTTGGATGACGACGATTCGCCGCGGGAATTCGGTGCCGAGGCTGAGTATTACTCGTCGCTGGCGCCGCCTTACGGCCCCAAGAACGGTCCGCTGGAGACGGTCGAAGAATTGCTGCTGGTTCGCGGCGTGACACCGCAACTGCTGTTTGGCAGCGACGTCAATCGCAACGGGATGATCGATCCCGACGAAATGGCCTTGGCTGCCCAGTTGGGCGACTTTCCCCCTCGCGGATGGTCGGCCTATCTGACGCTGCACAGCAAAGAACAAAACGTCAATAGTTTCGGTCAGCCACGGATCGATCTGAACATGGACGATCTCCAGCAGTTGTACGAGGAACTCAGTTTGATCTTTCCGGAAGAATGGGTCAAATTCATCGTCGCCTATCGGCAAAGCGGACCCTATCAGGGCGAAGACGAAGGCGATGATGATTACAGTGGCGATCTGGATTTGAGTCAGAGTGGCAGCAATACGTTCACACAGGTCCTGGATCTGATCGGGGCCCGGGTCGAGGTCACTTTTCAGGGAGCGGAAGAATCGGTCGTCTTGCGATCCCCGTTCCTGGACGATCTGGTTTCGATGAACCTGTACCTGTCGGAATTGGTAGATAATGTCACGGTCGTGCCGGACACCGTGATCCCCGGGCGGATCAGTCTCAGCCAAGCGCCCCCCGAAATCCTGCTGGGAATTCCAGGCATGACCGAGGAGATGGTCGAACAGATCCTCAGCCAACGAACTCCTGACCCGGGCTTGGACGATCCGGGACAACGCCACGAGACCTGGTTGTTGACCAGCGGCATCGTGACGGTGGACGAAATGCGAGCCCTGATGCCCTTCGTATGTGGGGGTGGGGATGTGTATCGTACTCAGGTTGTCGGTTATTTCGAGGACGGCAGGGCGTCGGCGCGAGTCGAGGTCGTTTTAGACGCTACCCAGTTGCCGCCGCGGGTATTACTCTGGAGAGATATCAGCCACCTGGGACGTGGCTATCCGCTGGAGATGCTGGGCGTCAGCTTGATGGACGAGAACTAAGAAGTAGGGAGAATCTTTCACATGTCGCGGCTGTTGGCAATCGAATGGGACACACGCGAAGCGCGGCTGGTCGTAGGCCGGATGACGGGACGCAGTTTGTCGATCGAATCCGTGGTGGCGGTTCCGCTGGAAAGCTCTGAAGAAGAGAGCCTGCGAACGCAATTGGCCCAAGCGGTCACGCAGCGCGGTTTGGGAAGAAACGAGTGGCTGGTGGCCGTTCCACGCAGTCGCGCGGAACTGCGCGTGCTGCAGGTTCCGCCGGTCCCCGACGAAGAATTGCCGGATCTGGTACGATTCCAGGCCGTGCGCCAATTCTCGTCGCTGGCTGAAGAAGCACCGCTGGATTTCGTCCGATTGGATGGCGGCCAAGGAACTCAGATCCGCGTGTTGGCCGCATCCCTTTCGACCAAGGTCCTGGAGGACTTCAAGGGCCAATGTGCTGCCTTTGATGGAAAGGCGCAGCGGCTGGTCCTGCGGCCGTTCGCTTCCGCCTCGCTCATCCGCCGAAGTCGCCCGGATTCTGAATGTCGGCTGCTGGTCGAAATGATGGCCGAGGAGGCTGATCTGACCGTGCTGGTCCGTGGTCAAGCTGTCCTGGTCCGCTCGGTCCGCATCCCTTCCCACGATCCGGCAGGACCGCTGATCGGCGAGATCCGTCGGACAATCGTCGCCGCCCAGAATCAGATCGGCGAGGAAGTGGTTCAAGTCGTGACGCTGGTGGGCGATCCACAACATCTGCAGCCGCTGCAGGAGCAACTGGCCGAAAAGCTGGAAGTGCCGATCGATCTGTTCGATCCCTTCGCGGGCCTGAACGCCCCGTCCGACGCGACGCTCGTGTCCCCCGAACACCGCGGTCGTTACGCAGCCCTGTTGGGCATGTTGTGCGACGAGGCGGAAGGAAAACCGCATGGGATCGATTTCCTGAACCCGCGACGCCGGCCGCAACCGGTCAATCGGCGGCGACGCTATGCGGTGCTGGGCGGTATTGCCGCACTCTGCGCCCTGGTGCTGATCTGGATGATCGCCGGCCAACTGAATCGTTTGGACACGCGAATCCGCGAACTGCAGACCGTTTCGCGAGACCTGGACGAACAAGTCAAAATAGCCCAAAAAATTCAATCCGATGTGGAAGAAATCGATCGATTCGTGCGGGCTGATGTCAATTGGCTGGATGAATTATACCGCATGTCCGATAAGTTCCCCCCGCCGACGGACGCCATCGTCGAACAAGTGACGTTCAATGCAACATTGACCGGCGGCGGTAGCATTCAACTGGAGGGCTTCGTTCGCCAGCCCGAAGTCATCCAAACGTTGGAGGAAG
>SKVE01000818.1 GCA_007129635.1 Planctomycetaceae bacterium | reverse complement strand
TTCTCAGCGGAACGGAAATCGGCACTCCAAAAGATTCAAAATCTGGCGAAAATCGAACAAATCGAACAAATCGAACACGCCAGGTCGGGAGTCGTTTTCGGGCAAGCTGCGTCCCATGTAGTAGATTGTCGCCCGAAAACGACTCCCGCCCGCGTTTGGTTGCGGCCCGGCTGCGCTAAGGGTCGCCTTCCATCAAGGCCGCCATGGGGATGATGGCCAGTTCCGCGCTGTTGTTGTTCCACCGTTCGCGGCCTTCGCCTGTTCGGCCGACTCCACCGCCGCTGTTGGAATAGCCGACGTACAGTTTGCCGTCGTGTTCGATGGCATAGGGGTAGGCCAGCGCGGCCCGCTCGTGCGACTCGCCCGGCCCCTCGGGGAACAGCGCGTGCCGGATGACGAACACCCGAGATAGCTCGGGCTGTCCGGGTCGGCTGACTGCGATGGTCAGCGGCGAGCGGCGTCGGCCGCTGTCGGCCGTAGTGGTGCAGATCAAGTAGTGTTGTCCGGTGCTCAGCGTGCCGGTATACGGCTTGCTGGTCACCATCGGAAGATTGGCGGGGCGGGACGGCGTCCACGTGCGGCCGTAGTCCTCGCTGTGCGCCACCAGTGAGACCGCCTGCGAGCCATGGCGGGCCACGTTGACAACTCGGGCGCCGTCCAGGATCACCGACGATTCGCCCCACATCGGTAGCGAGGGCGGCCGCGGGATGACCACCAGATCCCACTTCGTCAGGTCGTCGCCGTCGCTGATCGCGACCGCTGCAGGATTGCCGTCGCCGACCCGTGCGCCGGACATGATCCAGTTGCCATCGGCCATTTTCAGCGGCTCCTGCATGGGCCAGAAGCCGCCTTCGACGACCACGCCCTGGGGCTGCCAATGCCCGCTGGATTCATCGAGCACATAAGCACGGGTGTGGACACCTTTCATGATACCGTGGTACGCGCCGTGGAACGCCCACAGGGTTCCTTCGTGCGATAAGAACACGCCGTGACTGACCCCCAGCCCCGGCTCGCCCGCATCGATCGTGAAGATCTCGCCCCACGTCTGGCCGCCGTCGTTGCTCGCGCGGCCGCGGGCCTCTTCGGTGTCGGTGTTCTCGCCGCCTCGGTTGTGGCCGAACGAGGCGTACAGCCGGCCCTTGTGCCACGCCAAGGCGACGCCGTGCAGGAAGCGATAGCCGTCCTTGGAAAACTCGTAGGGCTTGATGACCTGGAACTCGACGCCCGGCAACACGGGAATCTCCGCGCTCTTCGGAATCGGGCCACCGTCCCAGATTTTCACAGGTTCCGGGATCTCGATCTTGTGCGGCGTTGTCTGCTTGTCCGCCATCCGCTGAATCGCCGCCGGCTCCAGCACCCCGCGAAACAGCGCCACTTCGTCGATCGCTCCCAAAAAGGCTTGCATCAACCGGCCACTGTTGTTGACAGCGCCGATCGTCAACGATGCGTCGGTGGTTGGCACGGACGCCGGCAGCGGGCCTTCGCCTTCCAGTTTTCCGTTGATATACAAACGGCCCTGGCCGCGGTCGACCGTCACCGCCACGTGCATCCAATGGCCGGGTTGCGGCTCGGTCTGCGACCCGACGGTCTTCCAGCCCTGGTCCCAGAGGTAGAATCGAAAGCGGTTGTCGGCATCGATCATCAAGCCCCATTCGCGCTGGTTGGCTGCGTAAACGTTTTTGGCCACGATCATTTGCTGGCCACGGTCCAGCGCGTAGACGTTGATCCAGGCAGCGATGCTGAACGGGGCATCGGCAAACGCGATCGCATCGGCCGCGGCCACGGTGGCATAATCGCCCAGGCCGTCCAGCTTCAAAGCCTGCCCCCCGACGCCGTCTACCAATTCAGGAGCCCCGACGATGCTCGCCGGCAGCCTGCCGGCAGTGTCTGGCACGACCCCCGCATCGAGCGCCCCCAACGACCACGCCGCGACCGGTGGGAGATCGATGTGCGCTGTTGGTTGCTCCGCCGCCACTACCGCGACGGGAAGCAGAAGCAAGACGATGGCCATTACGGCATCCACGGTCACGCTGATGAGCTTGTTCATCGATGGTCCTCCGCTAGGGCGTAGTAGAAGTTTGCAGATCGAGGTGTGCGTCGAAACCTACTGTATCACCGCCCAACGCGGGGTCAACTGCAACGGCGTCAGTTGTGACGATTGACGCATTCCGGCACGCGGTTTAGGACAGTGGGCAGATTAGGTGAAAGTTTAAGTGAAAGACTAGGGCTACAGGTTCCGGCATAGCCGGTTAAGTTCAGCGACGATCTTCACGAGCCGATTCGCTTGCGTTTCCTGTCCCAGTACGTGGCGAAGACCAGCCCCGGCGACACCGGCACCGGCAAACCGGATAGACCTCGGCCGCCTAGTCTGCTCGCACACCCATTTGAAAAAATGGATGTCTTCAGCTAGAACTGGTGAATGGGGGCTCTTTCTGCCAACGGGCGGGGTGTGACATTTGGGTTACGGGTTTCGCAACAAGTGGACGGAAGCGAGGCGAACGTCATGAGTGTGATCATCGTCGTGACCTTGGCGGTCGTGCTCCAGTTGGCTGCTGCCGCTCTGGCAATCCGGATGATCCGGGTGACGGGTTCGAGCCGAGCCTGGATCGCGATTGCGGCGGCCATTTTACTGATGGTCGTCCGGCGTGGCTTCTCGTTGTACGACGTCTTGGCCACTGGCACGGCACACACACTCGATTGGAGCTATGAATTCGTCGGTTTGGCCATCTCTCTGCTGATGGTCGTCGGGATCACCTGGATCGCTCCGCTGTTCCGCAGCATCGAGCATCTAAATGCCGTGTTGCGGGCGATCCGTAACGTCAACCAGGTCATCGCCCGCGAGCGGGACCGGGACCGTCTGTTGCAGAGCATTTGCAGCAGTTTGGTCGAAACCCGCGGATACCGCTATGCTTGGATCATGCTCCTGGATTCGGATCGGCGGTTCGTTGCGGGCGCGGAGGCCGGGGTGGGGCAGGCGGAATTCGCCGCTCTGCAAGACCGCTTGCAGCGTGGGGAAACCGTCGCCTGCCTGCACCGGGCGCTGGGCTCGGACGAAGTTGTGCGGATGGAGGACCGCCAAACATTGTGTGGCGATTGCCCGTTGGCGACCCAAGAGGTCGGCTGCACCCCGCTGGTAGCGCGGCTGGCTTGCGGCGACGAGATCTACGGCGTGATCGCGGCCTCGGTCCCGAAGATTTTCGCCGCGGACTCGGAAGAGCTGGAGCTGGTGGCGGAGGTTGCGGGGGACATCGCCCTTGCGCTTAACAACATGCAATCCGAGCAATTGCGGAAACGGGCCGAGAACGCGCTGCGATTGGAACAATCGCGGCTGGAGGCCCTGCTGCAGTTGAACCAGATGACCGATGCGCCGCTGCACGATATCGCCCACTTCACGCTGGAGGAAGCCGTGCGGTTGACGCAAAGCGAAATCGGCTACTTGGCTTTCACCAACGAGGACGAGAGCGTGCTGATCATGTATGCCTGGTCCAAAACCGCGATGCAGCAGTGCGCGATCATCGACAAGCCGATTCACTATCCGGTCGTCACGACAGGCTTGTGGGGCGAAGCCATACGGCAGCGCAAGGCGGTTTTTACCAACGACTATCCGGCTGCCAATCCGTTGAAAAAGGGTTATCCGCAAGGCCACGTGCATGTCCAGCGGCACATGAACGTGCCGATTTTCGATGGCGAACGCATCGTGGCAGTGATCGGCGTGGGTAATAAGGAACCGTCCTACGACGATTCGGATGTGCGTCAACTGACGCTGCTGGGCCAGGGTATGTGGCAGTTGGTGCAGCGCCGTGAAACGCAGGAACAGTTGCGCAATGCCCGCGACGAACTGGAAGTCCGCGTCCGCGTCCGCACGGCGGAACTGGCCAATGCCAACGACGAACTCCAGCAGGAGCGGAACCTGCTGCACGCGCTGATGGACAACGTCCCGGACAGTATCTATTTCAAGGATGAATCCAGCCGCTTCATTCGCGTCAACCGGTCCTTGGCTCGATCGTTCGGATTGGACGATCCAACCCAAGCTGTCGGTAGAACGGACGCCGACTTCTTCCGGCCGGAACACGCCCAGCAGGCGTTGGCGGACGAGCAAGCGATCATCCGCAGTGGTCAGCCCTTGGTCGATAGAGAGGAAAAAGAGATTTGGCCGGACGGCCGCGTCACTTGGGCTTTGACGACGAAGATGCCGTTGCGCGACCCCGAGGGCCGGATCGTCGGCACGTTGGGCATCTCCCGCGACATCACCGGACAACGACTTGCGGAAGAAGCCGTGCGGGCCAGCGAACTCCGCTATCGGACCCTGTACGACTCTTCCCACGATGCCATCATGATGCTCGACGTGGAACGCGGCTTCCTGGCCGGCAACCCCGCCACGATCGAATTGTTCGGCTGTCGCGACGAGCAGGAATTCACGAAATGCACGCCGGCGGACCTGTCCCCTGAACGCCAGCCTGATGGTGCATCGTCGCGGGTCAAGGCCCGTCAGATGATCGAGACCGCGATGCAACAAGGCGTCCACTTCTTCGAATGGCGACATCAGCGGATCGATGGCACGGGTTTTCCGGCGACCGTGCTGTTGACGCGGATGGAAATCGAGGGCCGCTGGATGCTGCAAGCCACGGTGCGAGATATCACGGCGGAAAAACAGGCCGCCGAGGCGTTACGGGCGGCCAAGGAATCGGCCGAGATCGCCAGCCGGACCAAGAGCACGTTTTTGGCCAACATGAGCCACGAGATCCGCACACCGCTGAACGCCGTGATTGGCATGACCGAATTGGTCCTCAATAGTTCGCTGGCTCCTCAACAGCGCGAGTACCTTGCGACCGTCAAGGATTCCGGCGAAGCACTGCTCTCGGTTATCAACGATATCCTCGACTTTTCCAAGATCGAGGCGGGAAAATTGGCCTTGGATCACCTTCCTTTCGATCTCCGCGAAAGCCTGGGCGACACGATGAAGTCGCTGGCCATCCGCGCCCATCAGAAGAATTTGGAACTGGCCTTCGACTGTCACGCCGACGTTCCGCGCCGCGTGGTGGGCGATTACGCCCGACTCCGCCAAATCGTGCTCAACCTTGTCAGCAACGCCATCAAGTTCACCGAACAGGGCGAAGTGGTATTGACGGTAAACCACGAGACGATCGAGGACCGCCAGGTCCTACTGCGAATAGCCGTATCTGACACGGGAATCGGCATTCCCGCCGACAAACAGACGGACATCTTCGGGATGTTCGAGCAAGGCGACAGCGCACTGACGCGACGGTACGGAGGGACCGGATTGGGCTTGGCGATCGCTTCACGGCTTGTCGCCATGATGGGCGGCAGTATCCGGGTCGAAAGCCAAGTAGGCCAAGGCAGCCGGTTTCAGTTCACCGTGCGGCTGGAATTGGCCGACACTGCCGAACCCGCTGATCTGGTGATCGTGCCCGGTTGCCTGCATGGATTGCGCGTGCTGGTCGTCGATGATACGCCGACCAATCGCCGCATTTTGGACGAAGTGCTACGGCACTGGCACATGGAACCCGCGTTGGCGGCGAACGCCGTGCAAGCGATGGACTTGTTGCAAGCGGCCAACCGCGCCGGTACGCCCTATCCACTGGTTCTGACCGATGCTCACATGCCGGATATCGACGGATTTACGCTGACCAAATCCCTGCGGAGCGATCCCGAGTTGGCGGCGACCAAAGTTATCATGCTGACGTCTGGCGACCGCCCCGAGGATACCGCCCATTGTGCCAGTTTGGGAATCGCCGCGTATTTGCTCAAACCGGCCAAGCAATCCGAGTTGCTGGAGGCGATCGAGCAGACGATGGGCGTGTTGACAGCGAAACGGGACTTGACGGCGACCATGGCCGACGTGCCTGTGACGCGCCCGCTGCGGATCCTGTTGGCCGAGGACAGTATGGTCAACCAAAAGCTGGCCGTGGCCCTACTGGAGCGGCAGGGCCATACGGTGGTGATCGCCACCAACGGTCGGGAGGCGGTCGAGGCCGTCGGCCGCGAATCATTCGACTTGATCCTGATGGACGTGCAAATGCCGGAGATGGACGGTTTGGAGGCGACCGCTGCGATCCGCCTTCGAGAAACGGCCAACGGCATGCACACGCCGATTATCGCCATGACCGCACATGCGTTGAAGGGCGACCGCGAACGCTGCCTGCAAGCGGGCATGGACGGCTACGTCGCCAAACCCATCCGGCCGAAAGAACTGTATCAAACGCTCGCCGCGGCGCTACCGCCGCCGTAAACCATATCATTCCAAAATTCACCGAAAAATGCCTGTCCTTTTCGGGAAAATGCCTGTCCTTTTCGGCTTCTTGGTCCGGTCTTGATCGGGTTACAGGTCGCCCAGCAACCAGGGGCCGGTTTGCTCTAGTACGTAGTCCAATACGGCGGCTCGCAGCAAACGATCCTCGCCGCCCGCTTGCGAAGTGGCTACGATTCGCTGGAACCCGCTCACCTCCTGCCGGTAGTGAAAGGCCTGCATCCGAGCGGAAGTCTGCTCGGCGCTCAATCGATCATCGACCGGAGAATCCAGCCATCGGACCTCGGCGCCGGGGCCTGTCGAGCGGACGGAGATATTCTCGCTGGCCATCACCTGTACGGTGTATCCGGGACCTCGTAACGTGGCCGTTTTCGGTGACAGATCGAGTTGATCTTGAGCCGAGTTGCCGATCAGTTCCACCGTGTCGCGTCCCAGCCCGCCGTCGAAACGGACGCTGGTCACCTCGGCAGCGGGAAACTGCCGCGTCTGGTCGTTCAGTGTCACGGTATGGTTCGTCGTTCCCGCCTGGAAGCGGAAAACGTCGTCGCCGTTGCCGCCTTGCACCACGACCTGGGCGCCCTGCCGCACGATCGAAGGAGTGATCGTCGGGGGGGCCGGATCGGCCGTGTTTCCCGATTGGACTTGAGCATCGGATTCGATCTGCGATATCAGCGTTGTCCAGCGAGTCGAGCCGGCCGGTTGGCTGGACGCGGCCAACAGACGCGTGTACAGGTATTCGGGCCTCAGCCCCAGTTCGCGGAAATGCAGATCCACTCGCGACTCGTCCGCCGCCAATTGCACGTCGATCTGGTTGTCGCCTCCATCGATCATCGATTCCGGCTGGCGCTGCTGGATCTGGTAGGCGCCCGGTGCCACCTCGCGGAATTCGTACCAGCCATCATGATCCGTCCATGCCTGGGCGACCGCTGTACCGGCCGAGTCGACCAGCAGGATTTTCACGCCCGGGATGCCCTCGGCCTCATCGGGCTGATGGTTATTGTTGGTATCCGCATAGACAAATCCGCTCAAGGTCCCGAATTCCGATACGGGGACAGCAGTAAAGGTCACCCGGCCATCGGTCTCGTCTAACCCCGGTTGCGGGATGGGATCGATGCTGATCTGTCCTTCGTTGATCCGCGCGAAGCTCAGGTCCAGGATCGAGGTCTCCCCGGCGACGGGCGTTCTAACGGGTCGAAAGTCGATTTCCAGCAGGCTGCCAGTCCCGGCCTGCAGTTCCTCGGCGCTGAAAATCCACACATTGATGGTCCCGGCCGCCTCGTCCAAATTCAGCACCAGTTCGGTTTGGACTCCCGACCACAGCGAACCCGCCCGGATACGATCTTCGCTTGTCTCCAGCAGGGCGGCATCGTAACCCAGCCGAACTTCGACACCACGAATCCCCTGGGCGTTGCTGACGTTGATCGGCGCGCTGAATTGGCCGGCAGTGATCAGCACCTCCAGATCGGGGACATCGATGCGAACGACTTCCGCTTCGCCGACGCCCAACAGGGTGCTCAACACACATCGCGTCTCCAGGCGTTCGAAACCGATCGAGCGTCTTGAACTTGTCATCACGTCGCCTTCTTCCTTGCTGTTTTGGGCCGAAAGTTTTGGGTCCTACGTCCTACCGAGACCTCGGCGGTTCGAACGAATTCCAACCGCACCTCGGGCGCGCCATATCTCCCCACATCCCCTATCATCGTCATTTTCCCGACGGCCTTTCATCGTTTCTGCCAGCCAAAATCGCTTCAATGGTGCCTGCCGTCTGCTTCTTCCCGTCCCATACCAACCGCTCACTCTGACGCGGGGCAAGCTATTTCGGTTCCCAACGACCCTCCTAACGCGGCTCGGCCGCAACTAAGTAGGTTGGGTCTCCGACCCGACCCGGTCGGGACAGAGTCCCAACCTACAAACATGCGCGCACCGTGCGCGCATGTTACGACCGAAGACTCTA
>SKVE01000122.1 GCA_007129635.1 Planctomycetaceae bacterium | reverse complement strand
GCGGACACGCGTCCCAATATCATCCTGTGCATGGGCGATGATCACGGCTGGGACGAAACCGGGTACTACGGACACCCGTACCTGCACACCCCGGTGCTGGACCAGATGGCCGCCCAGGGCCTGCGACTGGACCGCTTCTACGCCGCTTCGCCCGTCTGCTCGCCCACCCGGGGCAGCGTGTTGACCGGCCGACACCCGAACCGGTACGGCACGTTCTCGGCAAACTGGTCGATCCGTCCCGAAGAGATCAGCATCGCCCAGATCCTGAGCGACGCAGGGTACGCGTGCGGGCACTTCGGCAAATGGCACGTGGGGCCGGTCAAAGCGGATTCGCCGACCAGTCCGGGTGCCATGGGATTTGACGAGTGGATTTCGCACGATAACTTTTTCGAGATGGACCCGCAACTGTCTCGCAACGGCGGTCCGCCAGAGTTGTTCGAAGGCGAGAGTTCGGAGATCCTGATCGAGGAGACCATCCGCTTTATCGATCGAGTCCGGCAGAAATCGAAGCCGTTCTTTGCCGTCGTCTGGTTCGGATCACCGCACGAACCCTACAGCGGCTGGCCGCACGATCTGGCTCGCTACGATCATCTGCCCGCGCGGTATCCGGACCAACGGGTTACCGTCACGAGCATGGAGACGGGTCTGCAGGTCCGACGGCCCGTCGGCGATGTGCTCCGCGAACGTTATGCCGAAATCACCGCGATGGACCGAGCGATGGGGCAATTGCGCGAGTACTTAAAGCGGGAAGGATTACGCGACAATACGCTGCTGTGGTACTGCAGTGACAATGGTGTTCCGCCGGAGGGAATGGTCACCATGCCGTTACGAGGCCGGAAGGGGATGGTTTACGAAGGGGGCGTGCGTGTGCCCAGCGTCATCGAATGGCCGGCCGGGATTCCTGAGCCACGAGTCAGTACCGTGAACGCCGTGACCAGTGATATCCTGCCCACGCTGTGCGATCTGGCCGGCGTGCCCGCCGATCAGCGCCCCTTGGATCGGCCGCTGGACGGAATCAGTCTACAGCCGCTGTTCGAAGGCCGCATGCAACAACGCCCCACCCCGATCTGTTTCTGGCACTTTCGCGCCGGGCCGATCGCTCGTCGCGGCCATCCGCCCTGGATCGATCCCGAATTGCAGGAAGGCACGACACCGCTGGTCAAACTGATGAACGGTCGAGCGACTCGGAACTTCGTGAACTACCACTATCCCGAAATCCAAGAACAGGATTTCGAAGGCGCCCGGGCCGTTCTGGATGGTCGATACAAGCTGGTGATCGATGGCGGGCAAAAAAACGACCCGCCCCGCGAATTATTCGACTTGCAGGACGATCCCGCCGAAACGAAGAATCTGATCGATGCCCACCCGGAAATCGCGCGCCGTTTGGAACAGCACTTGCAATCCTGGCAACAGTCGGTGCTCGAAAGCCTGACCGGTGCCGATTATCGCTGACCGTTCGTCCACCGCCCGGTCTAAGCACCCGGCCAGGCATTTCTTGGTGGAATAGGCGGAAGGGGTCGGGAGTCGTTTTCGGGCAAGCTCGTTTCCATAGGGTTGGTCGTTGGCCGAAAACGACTTTCGACCCCTTCCGTCGGTCCGCCTGCTATAAGGTACAGCGTATGGCGCGTGACACGACTTTATCCAAGGATTCCAGCAACCCGAGTCTGGTGCGGCGGTTGGTGGACGGATCGCCCAACGCTTGGCGCGACTTGGTGGAGCTTTACGGGCCGCTGGTCGACCGGTGGTGCCGGGCCGCGGGCGTGCCGCACGACGCGGTGGCCGACATCGCCCAAGAGACGTTCTTCGCCGCGTTCCGCGGCATGCACCGCTTTGATCCGGCCCGACCCGGGGCCACATTCCGCGGTTGGCTGTGGTCCGTGGCCCGCAACCGCATCCGCGACTACTTCCGGCAGCGCCGCCCGGACGCCGCTGCCGGAGGCTCGACCGCGGCCGAGAAGCTCGGACAACTGGCCGACCCAGCCCCGGTTGAAGAACCCACCGACGCGACGGACATCGCCCGGCTGGCGCACCGCGCGATGCGGCGCGTCGAACCCGAGTTCCAACCGCAGACGTGGCAGGTCTTCATCGACGCTGTGGTACTCGGCCATCCGACGCATGTGGTCGCCGAACGTTACTCGCTCAGCCCCGCCGCCGTCCGGCAGATCAAGAGCCGCATCCTTCGCCGTCTGCGCCAGGAACTCGGCGACGCGTGATCTCATCTACTCGGAGGTTTGGAAGATGGCCGGAGAAATCAGCATCCACCAGGTAACGCCGGATATCCTGCGGGTCGAGCTGCGACATGCGGTTCAATACTTTCGGGATCTGGGCCATGAGCAATGCGAGTTGGTATTCGGCTGGCATTGGGGAATGTACTATCCTCCAAGTGCGCCGTGGAAGACGCTGGAAGTTCTGCTTGCGAATGTTGAAGAGGAGATCCAGAAGCCCGAAATCTGCGGTTTGGATGAATTTGGGCGCGACGACCTCACGATCCGTGTGCCTTCTATGGACGCCGAGTTCTTGTTCTGCCACCACCGGGGCATTCACCTCTCCTTTTCTCGGCCGGGCAACATTGTGGAAGACTGTCTGGCGCGTTGGAAGTCGGCAGGCTTGACACCGGTCGCGAGAGATTGCAAATCAGCGGATTCCGGGGCGGCTTCCTGGCGCTCCGTGCCGAACTAGGTTCTGTCGTGTGCGGGCGTTGTCTCAGCGGCACCCCAGGCGTAGGATAGGGGTTGGCTGCACTCACACGTCTTGAGGAGGATGCGATGGACCGGGATACATTCGACGGTACAATCCGAGCGTTCAAACACCGTAGTCCATTTCGACCGTTTACGGTGGCGATGGTGAACGGAGACCGACTGGAAGTGGATCACCCGGACGCGCTCGCGGTTCGGGATGGTGTGGCGTTGTTCGCAGCTCCAGGTGGCGTTCCGATGGTGTTCGACCACGAGGGCGTAAGCTCAGTCGTCAATTGTGGGGTCAGACCCTGTTAACCGGTGTTCGTGAGTAGCCGTTCGATGTTTTCCACGTCCGATCGCAGCTTGGTTGACTGCGCCCGGCGCTTTCTGCCCTGCGGATCAGGTTGCTCGCACTGTCGGGATGACCAAATCCGAAAAGCGAGGCAACTTCCCGTAGTGTGGCGGTGGTACGGCGATGCAGCAGATAGGCCGCCGTGAAACAGCCGTTGTCGGCCATTTCCGCGTGCCAGCACGTGATAGATCGCACCCGCAAATTGGATTCGTAAAGGTTGCGCCCTACCTTTCAATGAAACGCAAAAGCGAAAGCCTGAAAACAGGGTCTGACCCCGAGATTGCCGGGGCCTTCAACCGCGCGGTATCCGCAGGGCTCGGCAGGTCTCTTCATAGCTGGCCTCCAGGTCGACCGAGATCGCCAGGTCGTCCGTAAGGTACATGGGCAGCGACGGCAGTGCCCGGCCGACGGCCAGTGGATACGCCCAAGCGACGAATCGCGACTGGCGTCCGACCTTGTGCCCGCGGCACGTCACGGCGTAGACGGCCGGGGCTGGATCGAATGACGGGTCCGAGCGGCCGATCAACTCCAACAAGTCGCAGTATAGATTGGATCTCCGGATCGTCACCAGGTCGACGATCGACACGCAAACGTGTTGCTGCAGCAGGGCCGCACACTTGGCCACGAACGCACGGCGATTCTCCGGCCGGTCCTTGTTGGCGGGGCTGACGATTTCGATGGCCGCCACCAATTGCCGACCGCGCGCCTGGTCGAACACCAGCACCTCGTACTGGTACTGGTCATCCAAGTCGGCGTCCAAGACCAGCGTGGGCTGAGGTGGGGCATACGTGGAGGTCGCCAAACCTCCGCCCTCGGCATTGCTTCCCAAGGCGGGCACGCCGTTGGACCGACCGTCCTCCTGCTCGAAGGCACAGACGTCGATTTCGTAGTAGCCGCCCAAGTGCACGCGAGGTTCGGCCGTGTAGTCCGCGGGCAGTGTCCTGGTTAACTGCTGGACGATGGTCATGGGCCAGCCGCCGTGAAATCCCTCCCACGAAGAGTGATTCCAGATGGGCGGCCGGAAGTGATCGCGCAACGGCATCGGATTTCTCCCTCAATCGTGGGGTCAGCCCCTGTTAATCGGTGTTCGTGAGTAGCTGTTCGATGTTTTCGACGTCCGATCGCAGCTTGGGTGACTGCGCCAGTGCGTTTTCTGCCCTGCGGATCAGGTTGCTCGCACTGTCGGGATGGCCAAGTCCGAAAAGGGAGGCAACTTCCCGTAGTGTGGCGGTGGTACGGCAATGCACCAGATAGGCTGCCAAATCCCTGCCCCGTGCTCGAGAGCGACGAGCGCAATAGGACTCGGCACAGGTGCCATAGAATTCCGCGACCGCTTGCACGATATCTTCGGCGCTCCGTTCCAAACGCCTCCACTGAGGTACTTCGTCGGGATTGTGAGGCCGCGTTAACAGCCGCTTGATGCGAGCAATAAACTCGTCGCCGCCCAGCAACCAACCTTCCTGGGCTGCTTCCAGCGGATTGGCCGGTGGGCTTTCGATGCCCGACTCGACGAATCGACGATAAGCCGCGACCGGATCGCCACCACCCATTTCGCCTTCCCAAGCCGCGTACATCGCGTCATAACACATCCAGTCCAGCCGTGCCGCCTTGCGAGCGTAGCCAGGGTAGCTGGACCACCGCCAATCACCCGGATGCGTCGCCAGCGGTCGCCTGCCACGCAGGGGGTTGAGATGCAAATAACGGCTGACCGTCCAAAAGTAGCTTCCATCCTCCACCAGTTCGCCCTTGAAACGGCCTTGAAACAGATGGCCTGGCCGCTGATGCCGCTTGGCGTACCAGTTCGCATAGCCGCTGAGTAAGTACTGCATCCCGCGCGACAGATTGGGCTGCGGGGTACGAAAGAACAGGTGAATGTGGTTCGGCATCCATACAAACGAGAAGACTTCCCAGCCAGTTCGCAGGACCGTCTTCTCCAGCCCTTCGAGCATTCTCTGGTAGTCGTCATCGCCGTGAAACAGCCGTTGTCGGCCATTTCCGCGTGCCATCACGTGATAGATGGCACCCGCAAATTGGATTCGTAAAGGTCGAGCCATATTTACCAGTGTAACACAAAAACACAAAAGCGAAAGCCGAAAAACAGGGTCTGACCCCTGTTTTTTGTTATAGGAGTATGACGGTCAGTGAGCGGGGGCCGTGGGCGCCGATGACGAGCGATTGTTCGATGTCGGCTGTCTTCGAAGGCCCGGCGATCAGCAAGCCGAATTCGGCATGGTCGAACCGCAGACGCTGGTAGGCCTGGTGCAGGTTGTGCACGATCTGGTCGGCCGGCACGATCAAGGCCAGGTGCTGGACGATGAACCACAGCGCGCGATGCGGGACTTGAGCGTCCGAGACCCAGACGGCGCCGTTTTCGGCCACGGCGAATTGCCCCGGGGCTACGAAGAAATCCAGTGGTTCCAGCTCGTGCGGGTCGCTGACCCCCATCACGTCGAAGTTGACTCGGTCGACTCCGGCTACGGTGGAACCGATCAACCTGGCTTGTTGGAATTCGGGCAGTTGGGCCAGTTGACGGTTGGCGTCGGGCAGATCGGTGGCCGAAAGGCAGCGTCCGCCCACCGATTCCAGTACTTGGGCGAATCTTGCCTTCGGGTCAGCAAACTGGCTCCAGGACGGATCCAGCTCCGGCAGCTCGACCGATTCCAAGCGTGCCGCTCGCAGCGATTGCAGGATGGTATCTCTACTGGTTTCGGCCATTTCGGTTCCGATACAGTTCGCGAAAACTCTTCCGAGGAAACTCCGGCAACTCGCGGCTCTTGCCCCAATCGTTCAGCCGGTTGTACAGCATCCATCGAGGCATCCACCGGACGGCCCACCGGGCCAGTTTGCCGGACCACTGGTAGCGCCGCCGGTTGCGGAGCACCCAACTGACGGCCTTCATCTCCAGCCATTTGCGCCAGGGCAGCAATCCGCGACGCACGATTTCGCCGCGCCAAGTCAGCAACTGGTGGTGCAGAGGAACCTTGACAGGGCAGATATCGGTACAGGACCCGCACAGGCTGCAGGCGTAGGGCAGCGAGTAGTTCTTCTTGGCATCCTTCAGCGGCCCCAGCACCGAACCGATGGGGCCCGGGATGGTGTGCTGGTAACTGTACCCGCCGCTGCGCCGGTAGACGGGGCAGGTGTTCAAGCAGGCTCCGCAGCGGATGCATTTCAGCGATTCCCAGAACTGGCGATCGGCTCGGATGCGACTGCGTCCGTTGTCGACCAGCACGATGTGCAGTTCGCCGCCGGAGATCGGGCCATGGAAATGAGACGTGTACGAGGTGATGGGCTGGCCGGTCGCCGATCGGGCCAGCAGCCGGAGGAAGACAGCCAGATCGGCAGCGCGCGGGACGATTTTTTCGATGCCCACACAGGCGATGTGCAACCGGGGCAGCGACGTACCCAGGTCCGCGTTGCCTTCGTTGGTACAGACGATGACGCCCCCGGTCTCGGCCACGGCAAAATTGACGCCCGAGAGCCCGGCCTGGGCTTCGAGAAACTTCTCGCGCAGATGGCCGCGAGCCGCTTCTGTCAGATACTTGGGGTCCGTTGCACCTGGTTCGGTACCCAGACACTGGTGAAAAAGCTGGCCGACCTCTTCTTTCTTGATATGGATCGCCGGCAAGACGATATGGCTGGGCGGCTGGCTGCGCAACTGGACAATCCGCTCGCCCAGATCCGTATCGACCACTTCGACCCCGTGCTGTTCGAGGAACGGATTCAGGTGGCATTCCTCGGTCAGCATCGATTTGCTCTTGACCAGCTTGTGAACCCCGTGTTGCTGGAGGATCCGCAAGACGATCCGATTATGTTCGTCGGCGTCCCGAGCCCAATGCACTTGGGCGCCCAACCGCAGCGCGTTTTCTTCGAACTGCTCCAGATACTCGGGCAACCGGGCCAGCGTATGGCGTTTGATCTGCGAGGCCGTTTCGCGTAGCTGTTCCCATTCCTCGACCGCGTGGGCCGCCGTATCCCGTTTGGCTCGCACGAACCACAGGGCCTGATCGTGCCACTGAACCCGCGGCTGGTCGGCGGTGAAGCGGTCGGCTTCTTTCGCGTGATTGCACGATGTTGCATTCATTTTGCGAGACTCGTTGCTTGAGGAGAGCCGGGAAGGGGTCGTCCGGCGAAGATCTGCGCCACGTGCATGACTCGCAGCGGCTTGCCGTTGCGGCGGATCAGGCCGTCCAGATGCATCAGGCAGGACATGTCGGCGGCCGTGATCACTTCGGACCCGGCCTGCTGGTGATCCTGCAAGCGGTCCATCCCCATCAGGGTCGATACGGCCTGCTCGTTCACCGCGAAGGTGCCACCGAAGCCGCAGCATTCGTCGGGCCGGTCGAGTTCGGTCAATTGGATACCGTCGACCGACTCGAGCAGCTTTCGCACCTTATTGTAAGGGCGGATCACCAATTCGCTGGCCGCCCCCAACCGCAGCTCGCGGTGCCCGTGGCAGCTATTGTGCAACCCGACTCGATGCGGGAAACGAGCATCGATCCGTTCGACCCCCAACACCTGGACCAGGAATTCACACAATTCCATCGTCTTGCGTTTCAGTTCCTCGAAGCCCGGGCGCCCCGCCAGGTAGGCCTCGTAATGATGTCGTACCATCGACACGCAACTGCCCGACGGACAGACGACGTACGGATAATCGCGGAAGATGGCCAAGAACCGTTCGGCCAGGGGACGAGTGTCTTCGATGCAGCCGGTGTTCGCCATCGGTTGGCCACAGCAGGTCTGTTCGATGGGAAAATCGACCTGGACCCCGAGCTTCTCGAGAACTTCCACCGTTGCCATTCCGACATCGGGGAACAACTGATCGATGTAACACGGGATAAACAGACCGACCTGCATGGCTGACAACTCCTGGAAGCTTCTGCCCTGAGTATATCACCGTCGGATCTGTCTTCGTAGCCCACCGGCGTAAACGAATTATCGCTGGGTCGTGGTCCAGCCCAGGTCGTGTAGGATGGCGTACAGGCAGGGGATGACCAGCAGGACCAGGACGGTCGAGGCCATCAGGCCGAAAGCGATGCTGGTGGCCAGCGGGATGAGCACCTGCGCTTGCAGGCTGCGTTGGGTCAGCAGCGGCAACAGGCCGGCGATGGTGGTCAGCGACGTGAGCAAGATGGCTCGGAAACGTTGGCGGCTGGCCTGAGCCGCCGATTCCAGCACGTCGCGCCCTTGTTG
>SKVE01000167.1 GCA_007129635.1 Planctomycetaceae bacterium | reverse complement strand
TCCCCCAACGAGAACCCTGCGGTATTGCGGAGCGGGTTCGATCCTGTGCCCGCGATGTCGATCCGATAGTGATCGTCCGGCAAGGGTTCCGCGAAGCGGAAGATGACTTCCTGGGGCGTGCTGCCCAGCCCTACATAACCGGGTTGGACCGCTACGTCGTTGGCGCCGCTAAGCACCAGCGGCGAATACGTCACCGGTCCGGCTGCGATATTCCGAGTCGCTGCGCCCACGCGCAGCGTGGCCCGGACAATCGCTGACGCCGTCGGGTGCGCGTTCAGCGCCGAGACAAGCTGGCCCGCCGTGGTCTGGTTCCCATTGTTCGAATTCAGCTCGATCCGTATTCGCCGACTGTCCAGCACCCGGATCACCGGATCTCCCGCGCCACCTCGATCCACCCGCGTAAACTCGATCGCAATCCCGTTCGTCCCCGGACCGGACTGGACCGCCGTGAATGCTACGTCCACGTTCCCCGCGTTAAAATTCGTGCTGGCTTGGGCGATGTTCGCGCCCGTCAACCGGACCGGCGAATAGTTGATCTGCGGGATCGAAATCTGCGTGCTCGGCGACCCGACAACGATCGACGGCTGGACCAAGCCCCTGGCCGCCGTGTGATTGTTGATCGCCAGCACCAGATCGGCTGCCGTCGAACGATGCTGGGCGTTGGCGTTCAACTCGATGTAGACCTCGCGACCCTCGACCTGGATACGCGGCAATCGAGCCCCGCCCGGATCGCTCTTGGAAAACACCAGCGAGATCTCGTTGCCCAACGGCCCAGGGGTCGCTGCCGTGAATTGCATCACGACCAAACCGTTCGTATTAAAGTCCGTGCGGGTCGATGCCGACACGAAGTGACCATCCCCCCCAGCCCGGGTGACTTGAATCGCACCCAACGTCGCTTCGTCGATGATCTGCCCCTCGTTGAAGCGGAACGTCAACTCTTGAGGCGCCACGTTGCGAGTGTCGCCCTCGGCTAACAAGTCACCCCCATTGGGCTGTACTCCGATCAGTTGGGGCCCCAACGTCAATAAACGCCGGTCCTCCAGACTCTCCAGTTGCAGAGCGCGCCGGGCACCCAGCTTTTGACTGGAACCTCGCTTTTGACGTCTCTTCATGAGTTGTGACGACGACCTTCGCTTACGGCCAGTGGTCATACCAACCTCGTCCTTCATCGCAGCTAATTAAACGGATCCGGGGGACGGAAATTCATCGTGACGATCGGCAAAACCCTGCAGAGGGTGCTCCCCCCCTAGACGCAGGGACAGTTCGGTATCTTCTCATTACGTCAAAATCGGGGAAGCCGAAAGTTAACATGAGCAATCTGGGCAACATAAGAAGATATACGTCACTTAAGTCGGATTATAGTTGACTGTAGGGGTTATGCAAAAAACAAATGTTTCCACAGACGCTCGCACGGCGGCAAAGTGGGAAGCATCCAAGGCCATTGGACGAACCAGAAGACGCCGAAGTTCCCTTTACCCCTACCCAGTTTAACACACGATCTAACGCCTTGATTGCTCCTCGAAGATACTGATTTTTAAGGATTTGTGGATTCTGCGTCGTAGGTCGGGCTTCGGACGATTACGACTCGTTCCATCGGTTCCAAACGAGCGGATTTCGCAGATTTTAACGGTTTCACCTGGCGAGGACGGTGCTATAATGCCGCCCTATGAACGCCGACGTTTCGCCCCATCATCCGATCGATGTACGCATGCGAGGCTTCGCTTCGCGGGCAACGGTAGATCAAGCGTGGCGATGGATCGACGGTCAGACGGCTTGCATGCCCTCCGAAATGGCGACTCTTGGCGACTTGGCCGACCGTGTCCTGGCCCAGGATATTGTCAGCGACGTCGATGTTCCCGCGTTTGATCGAGCCATGATGGATGGCTTTGCTGTCCTGGCCCAGGATACCTCGGGCGCGTCAGCCTACAACCGCCTGACACTGACCATCGTGGGCGAAGTCCTGGCAGGCCGACAATTCCCTTCGAGGATCCGTAACGGCCAAGCGGTCCGGATCATGACCGGAGCACCCCTTCCAGAGGGTGCCGATGCCGTGATTCCTGCGGAAAGCACTCAATCCGAGGGGAATTCTGTTTCGGTCGTGGCCGAAGTGACGCCGGGTAAGCACGTGGGACGCATTGGCGAGGACATCGCATGCGGCTCGATCGTCTTACGCGCAGGACGTCGACTGCGACCACAGGATGTAGGGGTTCTGGCCTCCGTCGGAATCGCAGAGGCCGCGGTCGTGGGCAAGCCGTGCGTCCGAATTATCGTGACCGGCAACGAACTATTGCCTGCTGGTTCTCGGGCGGTAGCCAACCAGGTGGTGGATTCCAATGGCCCCATGCTGGCCGCTTTGATCCGTCGGGACGGAGGTGTGCCGATCTATCCCGGCATCGTGCCGGACGATCCGGCCAGCATTCTGATGGCGATGCAAGATCGAGCGGATGTCGTGCTGATATCTGGCGGTTCCAGCGTGGGCCAGGAGGATTATGCTCCGGCCTTGCTGGCCGAGCACGGACATCTAGCCGTGCATGGCGTGGCGATGCGGCCCAGCAGTCCGGCGGGGATGGGGCTTTTGGACCAGCGGCTGGTCTTCTTGCTGCCCGGCAACCCGGTCTCGTGCTTGTGCGCGTACGATTTCTTTGCGGGCCGCGCGATTCGTGCGCTGGCAGGGCTGCCTGGCCCATGGCCGTATCGGGCGGTTCGGTTGCCGTTGGCTCGAAAGTTGGTCTCCGTCGTGGGGCGTCTGGATTATGCTCGAGTGAAGATCACCGATGATCAGGTACACCCCCTGGCGATCAGCGGGGCATCGATGCTCAGCTCGACCACCCGTGCGGACGGTTTCGTCGTCGTCCCTCAAGACAGCGAAGGCTACCCGCCCGGTGCGGAGGTCCAGGTGTGGCTATACGGCTGACCGCCGTTGGCCGACTGGCGAAGCGTCTGGCGATGGGCTAAGCTAGAGTTGCTGGGAATCCCGGTGGAGATCGTCGTCCATCCTACCTCGATCGCCCTCGCCTGCCTTCAGGAGCCTCGCCGGTGGACATCATCCGCTTTGCCATCACCAATCCAGTCAAGGTCACCGTCGGTGTGATCCTGGTGCTGCTGTTCGGGGTGATTTCGCTGAGTATTATCCCCATCCAGTTGACCCCGGACATCGAACGTCCCGTGGTGACGGTGCGGACCGAGTGGACGGGACGCAGTCCCGAAGAGATCGAGCGTTCGATCTTGATCGTGCAGGAAGACAAGCTCAAGACGCTGCAGGGCTTGTACAAGATGACTTCGGTGGCGCAACTGGGGCGAGCCTTCGTTACGCTGGAATTCAACGTGGGCTATGACATGTCCCGCGCCTTGCAGGAAGTGTCCAGTCGATTGGACGAGGTGCGTTTGTATCCGCCCGATGTCCAGCGTCCGGCGATCCGAGCCTCGGACACGGCCAGCGACGATTCGGTCGCCGTCTGTTTGCTGCAGGCCGAAGACCCGACCTTTGACGTCGCTCGCTTTTTCGATTCGACCGACCGGTACCTGAAGCCCGCCTTTGAACGCATTCCCGGCGTCGCGGAAGTCGGTATTTTCGGTGGTCGGTCTCACCAGGTCCAGGTCCGTTTCGATCCGGTTGCCCTAGCGCAGCGTGGCATTCGAGTGACCGAACTGCGTGACGCGTTGCGGGCGGACAATCTGAACGAATCGGCGGGCGACATGGCCGCCGGGCGTCAGGAGGTGCGGTTCCGAGTGGTTGGCCAATTCGATTCGCTGGACCCATTGCGGCAAACGATCGTCAAGTACGACGATCACGGGGTGCCGATCCGCGTGGAAGACATCGCGGAGGTCGAACTGGCCTTGGAGAAGGCGACCTTTTTTTCGCAATGCAAGGGCGCGTCATCTATGACGCTGTTCATTCGGCGCGAGGTCGGCGCGAACGTGCTGGAGATGATGCAGCAGGTCCGCGCGGTGATCGAAGAACTCAACGCACCCGGCGGCGTCTTAAGTTCGTACAAGAACGACCGCTACGGTCTGCGGCTGCGTCTGGTGATGGACGACACGTATTATATCCACCGCGCGTTGGGCTTGGTCCGCGAGAACCTGATGCTGGGCGGCAGCTTGGCGGTGTTGGTCCTGCTGTTGTTTTTGCGCAGCCCCCGTCCGACGCTGATCATCGCCGTCGCGATCCCGATCTCGATCATCGGCTCGTTTGTCGTCATGGCGGTGACGGGCCGGAATGTGAACGTGATCTCGCTGGCCGGGTTGAGTTTTGCGGTCGGCATGGTGGTAGACAACGCGATCGTGGTGTTGGAGAACATCGACCGGCACCTGGCATTGGGCGAGCGGCCGGCCGAAGCCGCGTATCGAGGCACCAAGGAGGTCTGGGGCGCTATCTTGGCCTCGACGTTGACGACCGTGGCGGTTTTCGCACCGGTGCTGACGATCAAGGAAGAGACCGGCCAATTATTCTATGACATCGCCCTGGCCATCTGTGCGGCTGTTTTGCTTTCGTTGCTGGTGTCGATCACGGTGATCCCGGCGGCCGGTGCCAAGTTCCTGCACATGCGGCGATCGGAGCGGGGGCCCGTCGTTCGTGCCTTCCGTTCGCTGCTGGGGATCGCACCGTTGCTGGCCTGGTGCGCCGACGCGTTTTCACGCATGATCTATTGGATGGCCCATCCCAGCCCGGCGGGCGTGTGGTTGCGAGTGGTGGTGATCCTGACGATCATGGGCGCCGCCTTGGGGACGAGTCGTGCTCTGATGTTGCCGGCCAGCTACCTGCCGGACGGGAACAAGAATCTGACCTTCGGCCAAATCTTCACTCCGCCGGGATACTCGATGGAGCAAAACGCTCGGGTGGCGAGCCATGTCGAGCAGATGGTCCGGCCGTATTGGGAGGCGGACGACAGCCAGCAGGCATCGGCGATCATGCCGCTGATCGATACGCAGACGGGGAAACGGATCGAGTCGGTTCCGGCCTTGGACGAGTTCTTTTTCACGGTGTCTCGCGGCCGTGTGTTCGTGCTGACCACCAGCAAGGATCCGGAAAACGTCAAGCCGGTGCGGGATATTCTGAAGCAGGCGATGAGCCAGATCCCCGGCTGTCATGGCTATTCGTCGCAGCGGTCGATTTTTGGACGAAACGCGGGCGGCTCGAATTCGGTCCAGGTCGAAGTGATCGGCACCGACATGCAGCGGCTCCGCAGCAGCGCGGCGTATCTGCAGGATCGACTATGGGCGGAGTTTTCGCGATTCGACGTCCGTAGCGATCCGATGGGCTTCAATGAAGCAGGGCCGGAACGACGCGTCGTCATCGACCAGGTGCGAGCCAAGGAACTGGGGCTGAGCGTGCAGGAGTTCGCGGTGGCCGTGCGAGCGATGATCGATGGGGCCGTCGCCGGTGATTTCAGCTTCGATGGCGACAACATCGATCTGGTGGTGATCCGCGACCCGCGTCTGGAGTTGACTCCCGACGAACTGGCTCAGGTGCCGCTGGCCGTCTCCGAAGAAGACGGCCAAGTGGCCATTGTGCCGTTGGGCGAACTGGTGCATTTCGTCGACAGCGATGCCTCGCAGTCGATTCGACGTGTCGAGCAGCGTCGAGCGGTGACGTTCACCGTCAACCCGCCCGCAACGATGGCCTTGGAACAGGCTCAGAATCGGATTAACCAGTTGGTAGCCAATGCCCGATTGACCGGCGGCATGACGCCCGATGTTCAAATCCGGCTGTCGGGCAACACAGACAAACTGACCCAGGTCCGCACGTCATTGCTAGGCAACTGGGACGGCTGGAACGGGGACTCCCTGGCCAGCGTGGGACTCAGCCGGCTGTTCCTGGCCCTGTTGATCACGTATCTGTTGATGGCGGCCCTGTTCGAGAGCTTCCTGCATCCGTTTGTCATCCTCTTCAGCGTCCCCCTGGCTTCGGTGGGCGGTTTCATCGGACTGCGGCTGGTGCGATTGGTCGATCCAACTCAGCAACTGGATACGCTGACCATGCTGGGCTTTGTGATCCTGATCGGCGTGGTGGTCAATAACGCGATCTTGCTGGTGCATCAGGCCTTGAATTTCATGCGCGGACTGGGCGAGGGGGAAGAGCATCTCTGCCGGCCAATGCCGCCACGCGAAGCGATTCGCCAATCGGTCAAGTCGCGTGTCCGTCCCATTTTGATGACGACGGCCACCAGTGTGTTCGGCATGCTGCCCCTGGTGATGGCGCCCGGTCCCGGCAGCGAATTGTATCGAGGGCTGGGCGCCGTGGTCGTCGGCGGACTGGTCTGCTCGACCATTTTCACCCTGATCGTCGTCCCGCTGCTGTTCAGCCTGGTGTTGGACGCCCAAACAGCTTGGCGCGGCTGGCTGGCACGTCACCCACAGCAGCCGCTGGTCATTCCAAGCCCGCTCGCCCCGTCGGTCGATCAGACAGCCCGTGATCCCCAGTCGATCGGAGTGGGTGAAAGCAACGCATGAGCCGGAATCGCTACTATACTCAGTTCGCTGACGAAGTTTTTGTGATTCAGGCCGAAGCCGAAGCGGTCGAGAACGCACACACCACTCGGACGGTCCTGCAGGGCATCCGGGATCTTCTGAAGCACGATATTCGGGTAGCCTTAGTTTTCGGCAAAGGCGAAAGTTTCACACACGAATTGTTCGCTCGGTTCGGGGCCCGGCAACACGTGGAAACCCATCGGATGATCGTCCCGGAACACGCCCTGCCTCGCCTGCAGCACCAGCGGCATCAGATCGCTGAATCCTTCACCGCGTTGTGCGAATCCATGGGCATCGCAAACACGCTGCTGCCCGAAACGGCCATCCGAGCCGAACGCCGAATCGGTCACGAAAGCACGGGGATTGTCACCGGTTTCGATCTGTCGATGATCCGTGCGGTGCTGGACCAGCGGCGTTTGGCAATTCTTGGCTTCGGCGGCTGGGACGAGCATCAGCAGTTCCTGCACGTCCCCTCGGTTTCGTCTGCTGCCGATCTGGCCGTCGCACTGGGTGCTCACAAGCTGATGTTGCTGACGCACATCGATGGCCTTTCCTTACCGAGTCGCAAAGGCGCGCTGCAACAACTGAGTTTCGCGGACCTGGAAGAACTGTTGTGCCTGCTGCCGCGACGCGATGCCCGGGGCGATCCCTTGCTGCCTCATGCGATGTTGCCCAAGGTGCATGCCAGCATCCGGGCCGTAGCGGGCGGGGTCCGCCAGGTCCACATCGTTTCCTACGCGCGGATGCTGGAAGAGATCCTCACCCGTACCGGTGTCGGGACGATGATCGAGCGGCAGCAGAGTCACCACGTCGACTACGCGCGGCCCGAAGATCTGGACGAGATCCAGCGGCTGCACCAGGAATCGCAACGCTATCAGACCCCTTGCGGCACGCCGTTGGTCAAACCTTTGGATCGCGAGGCTCTCCGCCGATTGCTGCCTTGTACACTGGTACTCAGCCATCGCGATGTCCTGATCGGCAAGCTGCACGTGATCCAACTCAAAGAAACGCCCCGGGCGGTGATGATCAGCGGTTTTGTGATCGGTGAAAACCACCAGGATTCGCAACACGGGCAATTGCTGCTGAACGAAACACTGGACCGCTTGCGAGGCAAGGGATTGTCCACCGCGGTGGCCATCACCGCATCGAACCATGCCAAGCGGCTGTTCCAGCGCAGCGGCGGGATCGTCGCCCAGGAGAACACGTGGGAGCTTGATCTTTTGGAGCAGGCTCGCCAGCGTTACCAGGTGCCGCAGCGCGGGAACGTCGAGTTATACGAGTTTCCGCTCGTAGCCTTGCATGGGTGACGCAACGGGGTCGGGAGTCGTTTTCTGGCAACAACGAACCACATGGAAGAAGCTTTCTCCGAAAACGACTCCCGACCCCTTCCGAACACTGGCAAGTTCTCGGAATTCCGGTAAAACTGACGTTTTCCCGTGAACGTGGATCTCTCAAGAGGAAACCTGTCCGATGATTTCTGATCTTTCCCTTCAGCACCAGCCCTCTGGAACGCTTTTCTCGTTGCCCGAAACGCCCGATCGGTGGAAGGCATTCCAGCTAACTCCGCAACAAATCGCCGATTACGAGCGCGACGGGTACTTGAGTGGCGTTCGGATCCTGGACGATGCGCAGATCGACCGCCTGCTGGAAGAACTGGAGGTTTTTTTCGAGCCGGATCATCCGGGTCGCGAATTCTGGTACGAGTACCACACCAACGAATCGAACGATCCTAACACCGTGCTGTTCCACGCCCTGGGGGCTTGGCGGATCGCGCCCGGTTTTCATGATCTGTTGTGGCATCCGGCGTTCGTCGTGCCCGCCAGTCAGT
>SKVE01000175.1 GCA_007129635.1 Planctomycetaceae bacterium | reverse complement strand
TTAGCTGGGCAATCTGCTTCACCATCCGCACGAGGCGGATGGGGTCTGGTGCGCGGGTGGCGTGCGGCTTCATCGCCCCCATCCGGCTTGTCCGGATGGAGCGCAAGACTGCCGTGCTAACCCCGCGTCCCCGCTCTCCCACCGATCGCTCCTCCCGTTCGCCGCCCCCATCCGGCTTGTCCGGATGGAGCGCAAGATTGCCGTGCTAACCCCGCGTCCCCCTCTCCCACCGCTCGCTCCTCCCGTTCGCCGCCCCCATCCGGCTTGTCCGGATGGAGCGCAAGATTGCCGAGCTAACCCCGCGTCCCCCTCTCCCACCGCTCGCTCCTCCCGTTCACCGCCCCCATCCGGCTTGTCCGGATGGAGCGCAAGATTGCCGTGCTAACCCCGCGTCCCCCCTCTCCCACCGATCGCTCCTCCCGTTCGCCGCCCCCATCCGGCTTGTCCGGATGGAGCGCAAGACTGCCGTGCTACCACGTAGGTTGAAAGGTGCCACCCACCTATCGACACGATGGCGTCCAGCGTGAAACGTCGCCGCCCTACCAGCGCCGGCTACGAGGGGTCCAGGTCTGCCTCCGAGTGTGGGATCCAGATTCCCGCCAGGTCCGTCAGGCCACGGTCGTGTCGAACTTTGTGCCGGAATGAGCCGGATCGGAATATTCTTGCCAGGTAGTATTCTTGCCAACGAAGACAGACAGGGGCAAGACTTCGGATAACGCCACCTTGATTGACAAGAGTCTTCCGGCCGGGCGCTCAGCCGGGGACGATCGCGTTGTGTTGCTTGAGCAGCTCGTGGAGTTCGGTCCGATCGACGGCGGCCGGGGTGGTGGCGTTTTGGATGGCCAACGCGGCCGCTGCCCCGGCAGCTTGGCCCATGGCCATGCACGAGGCTTGGACGCGGAGCGCGGAATTGGCCAGTCGGTCGCTCGAAACGCTGCGGCCTGCCACTAGCAGATGACGACTGCCCTGGGGCACGAACGCACCCAGCGGCACCGTCGGCACGGTGCCGGGCGTCAACGGCTTGGGGACCACGCCATCCCGATCGTGCAGATCGATGGGATAGAACGAATAGCACACCGCATCATCGAAATGCCGACCGGAGGTGTAATCGTCGTGGGTGATCGTCGCCTGGCCAACGATCCGATAGGTTTCTCGGACCGCCGTTTCTTGCATCATCCGCTGGACCTGGGCACGCTCGCAGCCCGGCAAGCTGCGGATGAAGCGGATCAGCCGCAGCACCGAACGGCGACCGGCGATGTTGGCCTGCGTCTGCGAGTCGGCTGTCGAGGAATCCGCGTCCAGCACGTGTTGTGCATTGTCGCCACCGCCGGCCAGAAAACCGACAAATCGCCGTGGTCCTCGAGTGTCGCTGTGTTCCAATTCGCCATCGGCCAGCGCTTGCAAGAAACGTCGCTGAATCTCGTCGGCATCCAGGTCGGCGACGTTGTACCCGCCCAGCCGAAAGATCAGGGTTCCCGGTTGTATGGTCTCTTCACGCATTCGCGAGAATCCGGCCAGTCCGACGATGTCGGCGCCGCCTGTACAATCGATCAGTTGCCGACAGACGATGGGGTACCTCAGGCCTTTGCCGACGATTTCGAGGGTCCAACCATCCTCGGTGGCCGTCGCGGACAGGGGAAACTGGTAGTAACCCAGCGAGACTCCTGCCTGCAAACAGGCTTCTTCCAACAAGGCCGCGTACAACGGGCCGTTGATCCGCACCTGGTGCTGCCAGTGTCGCGCCGGCGGACGGCTGAAATCGGGCATTTGGCCGCCATCCAATCGGACCGCCTCCTGCACCAGCTCCCATCCGATCCCGGCGATCACCTGCTTGCCCCAAGCATGAAACAAGCCCGGAAAACTGACTCCGCCCGTGGTGGTCGTACCGCCCAGTTGGCTGCCCATCTCGATCAGGGTGGTTCGAGCCCCGGCGCGAGCCGCTTGCAGGGCAGCGATACAACCGGCGGTGCCACCGCCGATCACCAAAACATCGGTCTTCCGGCTGCCGACATCCGACACGCGCTGGGCGCGAGCCACCAACGGACTGACAGCCAAGGCTCCGGCCGTAGCAGACGCGGCTTTCAATAAATCACGACGTTTCATCGCGGATCTCCATGCGGTTTGACGTGAAAAGAACAGGAAGGATGCCCGAGTTTAGAGTGTTTATCGCAAGGATGGGTAAACGAGTTCGCCGCGAGCCTGGGCTTCGGTGTCTTCGTACGCGCCGTAGAATTCGCTGTTGGCGTCCAGCCACAGGTTGATCCGGTGCAAATCTTCCGGGGGAAGCTGGACTTCGTAGTGTTCCGGCGTCAGGAATTTCTGCAGCGGGGCGGCTCGGGCTCCGAATTCCCCGGCCGTCGTGCGGCTGCCACCATGAATCGGTTGGCGAATCGAGCCGTTGCTGACATGAAAGTAGAATCCGTACTTCTCGGCCAGGTTGGTATACGAGCGAGTCCAGCCGTGGGCCAGGCTCGGCAGTCCGCTCAGATCCAAGGCGTTCTGCTGTTGATGGCAATCGACGCAGTGGCGATCGAGCACCGGTTGAACCAGCCGCACGTAGTTGAACGGGTTGCTGCCATCGACATCCGGTCGAACCGGGGACGGGTCGCGCCGCATGGCCAGCGGCAAACTGCCGGTAAACTCAGGCGTATCGTGCTTGCGTTCGTGGCAGCCCAGGCATACCAGTTGTTCGCCCGGATGAACGTAGGTGGCGGATCGCATCGATTGCACGGCCGTACCGTGCTGGTCGATCGCCTGGAAATAGATGGGCTTGCCAACCGGTGCGTGGAAGTAGACGCTGCCATCCGATTCCACGGGCACGGTCCCCAGCACCGCTCGGGCGTTCGTCTGATTCGCCGCGCCGATCCGCGGCTGGTTGGGCGGCGCGGTGGTCTTCGGCAGCACGTGGATGATGCGCAAGGCCTCGATCCGTGTTTCTGGCGGCCAGGAAAAATCGGCGTCGTAGATGTTCATCACGGCGATCGTCGCAGGTTGGTCTTTGTCCGCGTCCTCGGCGGCCTGACTGGTCCGTGGTGCGATGACCGGCGGCTTGGGGCGTGGTTGCAGCGGGATGGGGCTCAGGCACGAGATCTCCGGATCGCGGTAGATCAATTCGCGGTTGCCGTCCCGATCCAGCCAATAGATGCCGCGGTTCTTGGCCTGGCCGTCGTAAACACACAGATAATCGTCCTCGCTAAGCGGCCACGGTGTCCCGTAGACCATATGGTCGGCGATCGGCCATCCTTCGGATTCCGGGAAAGGCACTTCGGGCGTCAGACGCGTTAACTGGGACATGGCGTTGTCGTCCTCGATGCGGGGATCGATCAGCACCAGCGATCCGAAAGCATGCCCGTGATGGGCTGCGGCGACGGCGACGAATTTGTTGGAATCGGGGATCGCACGGATATCCATCTCCATCCACGGTCGGCTCTCGCGCCGTTCGGGATAATTGCCATGCAGCGCGCGAGGGTCGCGCCCGTCCGGAAAGCAAGTCCATTTGTGATGCGCCACGTTGGTGTCCCGATCGACGTAGTCCCAGCGCGTGTAGACGATCATCCCATCATTGGTCACGCTGGGTTGCCATTCGTGAGTCTCATGAAAGCTTAAGCAGATGATGTCGCTGCCATCATCACGCATGGAAAACAGGGTATAAACCGGACAGTGCCGACCGCAACGCAAGTATCCACCTCGACGCTCGGAAATGAAGACGATCCGGCCATTGGGCAGGAAGCAGGGATCGAAGTCGTTGTGCGGCCCGTCGGTCAATTGGATCAGTTCGCTGCCGTCCGCGTTAACTCGGAAGATATGGTAACTGCACTCGGGACACCACTCGTACGCCTCGCGTCCCTGGTACTTTTCCCAGGCGCCGGCCTGGCTGTAGGCGAACAGGATCGTGCGTCCGTCCCACGAGACCTCGGGCGACAGGAACGTTCCTCCTTCCAGTTTTTGACCGGCCAGTCGTCCGTTCTGCACGACCGAATCCTGCAGCAAATTCTTCAGCCGCGGCTGGGGTCCGAACGGATCTTCCAGCACGTACAGTCCACCGCCCGGTTTCGCGTTGCAGCCGTAGAACTGATCGCACATGTGGAACACGCCGACCGAATCGTGACGTTTCAGGAACAGCAGTCGGTCGATGTTCAGCCGCGGGTTACGAAAGGCGATACGGCGTTTCAGGTCGCGAGCTGCCATGTACAACTCGCGTCGCTGCGTCCCGGTTGCGTCGCCGGTTGATTCAAGCTGCTGCCAGCGGTCCTGCAGGGCATCGCGCTGCTCGCGCAACGGTGCCAGCTCCTCAGAATCGATCAAGCTAATCCGGTCCACCAGCCGCTCGGCCTGCTGCAGCAGTGGCCCCACCCGTTGCCCCAACCCTTCGTCATCGGTCGGATCATCGTGTGCTGACGACGAGTCTGTCGCGCGAGCCACCAGCGGGGTAAAGCCCAACTGCCGGAACTCGGCGTCGCTCATCGTGCCGCGTCGCGAGTACTGGCTGACGCTGACCTGGTCGGCCGGTTGATTCAAGGCGATATTCTTTTCAGGGTCGTCAACCGCGTACACCTCGACTTCGTCCAACGCCATCGAACACCGTCCGGGAACTCGAAGTCGAACCACGCGAGCGGTGACCGGCTGCGAATCGAAACGGACGACCAGCGGTTGTTGCTCCACCCCGGAGAACGTCGTACCATCGTGCTGATAGACCTTGCGGAACGTTTGCTCGCCAGTTTCGCCGTCACTGCCAGCGACCAGGATCTGCAGTTGTCTGGTTCTTGCGGCGGTTGAGCCACATCGATTGTAGACGACCACTCGATCCAACAGGTACTCGCGGCCCAGATCGACTTGCCACCAGGGATCCTGCTGGCCGCTGGCCACATGAAAGCCCCACAAGCCGGTCTTGATCCCGTTGCAACCGCCCGCAGCATCTTCGGCGGTGGTCACCGGCTGGGACGATTTCCCGACCGCTGATGCTGCGCCTGACTCATCGTTAGCGGATAACGCCAGATCCTGCAGAGCCCAATCCGCCTGGATCAACGGTCGTAGCGAATCAGCCACCTCCGTGAACTCCGGCGAATCGGCCCGCGCCACGAGCCCGCAGGTCAGCAGGATGGTGATCGCGTACCAAGCAATCCAGCATTGATTGTTCTTCATGGGATCGGCCCCTCCCCCTTACGTTCAATCGCAATGAATGTGGTCAACCACGGAATTATATCCGATTTTCGCACAATATGTCAGTCCGGCTACGGACGCTAGCACTGCTAATCGGCGGAATTTGGGCGAAATCTCGAAGAATCCATGTTGCTATGAAACTGGCCTGGATGATAACTTTCGCTCGAGCGCGACGGCGGGGCCTGGTTGAGGCCTCAGCGGACAATACACAAGGCCCGTCGTTGCGCGAGATGCTTTTTTCACCATCGGGGTTTTGCACGACCGCTCTGTCGGGCCGGGGACCTCCGAATCGCTATTTCGCCGAAAAGGGCCTGCCATGCGACTGTCAGGGTCTGTGAGTCTTTTGTCGATTGTTTTGACGTTCGGGCTATTGCTCGCCTCTGCCTCGTCGGCCGAACCGGAGGCTCAGTGGATCTGGACGCCGAATCCGTCCGGTCTTCTCGGTGCGTCGAAATCCTGCCATTTCCGCAAGGTGTTTCAGGTTTCCACGGTTCGCCAAGGCAATGTGGTGGTGGCAACGGCTGGTCGCTACGAGCTGTACGTCAATGGGCGGCGAGTTGCTTCCGGCGTATCGACCGACCCCTGGGAACATCACGAAGTCTCGCGGTTCTTGAATCGAGGCCGCAATCTGGTCGCGATCCGAGTGGACCAAGCGGAAGACGCTACGGCGGCTTTGGCCGCTCGCATCGAAATCATCGACGCTACCGGCAAAACGCATGTGTTCGTCTCGGATGACACCTGGGTGACCAACGCGCGACCGCTGCCATTCTGGTATACTCCCTTGTATAACGATGGCCGCTGGCAAGCCGCTGAACAACTGGGAGCTTGGGGGCCGGAGGCGTCTCAAGACGAGCAGGTTCTGGCGGACCGCGAAGACGATCCGAGCCCTTCGGCAGCTCGTCGCACGCTGCTGGACGATCCGCGTTCGAACTCGGCAGGATCGGAGATCGCCGAGACGGACCGGGCGGCGGCGCCAGCCGAGGTCGTGGATGCGGGGCGGCCGGCCAGGCGAGCCGTGGTTTCGGACCGAGCCGATGAAACTTCGCAGGAACCCTTGTTCCGAGTCCCCATCGATTTCGCCGTCCAACGTCTGCTGGACCACCGAGCGACGGGATCGCTGATCGCTTTGACGTTCAACGAATTCGGGCATATCATCGCGTCACGTGAAGGGGGCGGGTTGCTGTTGATCCACGACAGCAATGGCGATGGAAGACCCAATAGCGTTCGGCCGTACAGCGACCAGGTCCAAAATTGCCATGGACTCTTGTGCCTGAACGGCTACGTGTTCGTGACGGGCGATGGTCCGGAAGGCCGCGGACTTTATCGGCTGCGCGATCAGAATCGTGATGGTCGAATAGACCAGGTACAGTTGCTGCTGAAACTGCCGGCCGAATCAAGCGAGGCCGGGCCGCACAGTTTGACGTTGGGCAGTGATGGCCTGTTGTACGTGGTGGTCGGACACCGTACCAAACTGCCACCACAAATCGATCGTGAGGGTCCCTATCACAATTCTTGCGAGGGCCATCTGATCGAACCGCGATTCGATGTCCCGGGTCAAGACGGTGAACAGGCTCAGGCGTTCGCCGGAGCCGTTTTGCGGATGGATATCGATGCGAAACGTGTCGAGGTATTGGCGGGAGGGTTGAGGAATGCTCAGGCCCTGGCTTTCGATCGCGAAGGCCAGTTGTTCACGTTCGACGGCGATGAGAAGGCCGATCTGGGGACTCCGTGGTACCAGCCGGCATCGCTCTATCATGTGACCGCAGGCGCCGAATTCGGTTGGCGACCTGTGTGTACTCGATGGCCGGATTACTATCCCGATCGTATTCCGGCCGTGATGGAGACCGGTCGCGAAGCACCGACCAGCATGGTGTTCTACCAACATTACGAATTTCCTACGCCCTATCACGACGCGTTGTTTGTCGCCGATCGATGGAACGGCCAGATCGCGGTTTTCACATTCGAGCCCAGCGGCGCGAGCTTCACAGTCGGGCGCGCCGTGTTTGTCGAGCACGACGTAAAGAGCATTCGCGGTCTGGACGTTGGCCCTGACGGCCACTTGTATTTTGTCACGGGTGACGGTGGCGACTCAGGCGGTCTGTATCGCGTCATGTGGGAAGGACCGCCTACCCCCGGCGCGACCGACTGGGGACAAGGGCTGGATGCCGTGATCCGTCACCCGCAGATGAATTCGGCCTGGGCTCGCCAACGCGTTGCGACCTTGAAGAAAGAACTGGGCGACGATTGGGATCAATTGCTGCCCGCTGTGGCAGCCAGTGCCGCCAATCCCTGGCAATATCGCCTGCGGGCGCTCGATCTGCTGCAATTGTACGGACCAACGCCGCCTGCGGAACTGTTGATCCGCATGGCGCAAGACCCGGACGCTCGAGTTCGCAGCAAAGCGGCTCAATGGATGGGCCTCCATGCCGACCAGCAGACCGGTTCCATGCTGGTCCACTTGCTGGCCGATGAAGATGCTCGAGTCCGTCGGCAGGCCTGCGAAGCCTTATTGCAATGCGGCGAACATCCGCCCGTGGACGCTTTGATTCCTCTGCTGCAATCGGACGACGCTGTCGAAACGCTCGCGGCGCGACGCTTGCTGGAGAGCTTGCCCCCCGATTTCTGGCGCGATCGGCTGCTGGCCAGCGACGATCATCGGCTGCTGATTCAGGGCAGCTTGGCGTTGATGGCTGCGGACCCGACCCCCGAGCATGTCAGGTTGGTTCTGGACAGGGCCGGGGCCACCATGGAAACGTTCATGACCGACCAGGATTTCCTGGGGCTGTTGCGAGCCGTGCAGGTCGCGCTGGTGAACGACCAGGTTCCCCTGGACGAATTACAGCCACTGCGGGCTCAGGTGGCTGCCGAGTTCCCGGCGACCGATACTTCCATGAACCGAGAACTGATTCGTCTGGTGGCCTTCTTGAAGATCCCCGGCATGCAAGAACGGGCGATGGAGTGGATGGATGACGATCACATTCCCGGAACCGACAAATTGGATCTGGCATTCCATTTGGGGTCGCTGGTCGGGGACTGGAACCCCGAACAGCAAATGCGCATCCTGAACTTCTTCCAACAGATCCGGGACTGGCCCGGTGGCGCGGCGTTTTCGGCTTATGTCCATCAAGCCACTGCCGAATTCACCCAGTCGATGTCGGACGCGGACCTTC
>SKVE01000956.1 GCA_007129635.1 Planctomycetaceae bacterium | reverse complement strand
TGCACCTCACGCCGAATGCACCTCACGCCGAATTCGGCAGAAATCCCGACCGTGGTGCTCGACTTCCGCTCGATCTGCGCAGATAATGGTGGGTTGCGGGAACTGATGAACTATCTTCGTGCCATGGTCTTCGAAGGAGGATACGTAGGATGAATCGCGCGATGCTTTGGGCAGGGGTCAGTTGGCTGGCAGGTTCGATCAGCGGCATGGCTCTGGCCGCCGATGGGGATTATCCGATCCGTCCGGTGCCGTTCACCTCGGTCGAAGTGCGTCCGGGATTCTGGCTGCCGCGGATGCAAACCAACCAAACGGTGACGGTGCCGTACTGTTTCCAACGCTGTGAAGATACCGGGCGGATCACCAATTTCGTCGCGGCGGCCGAGCGTGACTCAGACGGATTCGAAGGGATCTTCTTCAACGATTCCGACGTGTTCAAGATCGTCGAAGGCGCCGCTTACTCGCTGGCCCTGCATCCCGATCCGCAGTTGGATCAGTACCTGGACACGTTGATCGCCAAGTTCGCGGCGGCGCAGGAACCCGACGGGTACCTGTTCACCGCCAAGACCTCGGGGGCGCCAGGCCGCTATGGCCAGAGCCCGCGCTGGACCGGGCTGGACCACAGCCACGAACTGTACAACGTGGGCCATCTTTACGAAGCAGCGGTAGCCCACTACCAGGCGACCGGGAAGCGATCGCTGCTGGACATCGCCATCAAGAATGCGGATCTGATCGCCAGCGTCTTCGGGCCAGGCCCGGACCAGCGTAACGATGTGCCGGGGCACCAGCAGATCGAGATGGGCCTGGTCCGCTTGTACCGCGTGACGGGCGAACCGAAGTATCTGGATCTGGCCCAGTTCTTCGTCGACATGCGGGGACGGCGGGATCTGCGGGAATCGATCTACGGGCCGTACAGCCAGGACCATGCTCCGATCACCGAACAGACCGAGGCGGTGGGGCACGCGGTGCGAGGCGGCTACTATTATGCCGGGGTGGCGGACGTGGCCGCGCTGACCGGCGACGCGGCCTACATCCAGGCGATCGATCGGATCTGGCAGGATGTGATCGATACCAAACTGTACCTGATCGGCAGCGTCGGGCAGCATGGCGCGGGTGAAGGTTACGCCGGACCGTATCAGTTGACGAATCTGAGGGCCTACAACGAGACCTGTGCGGCGATCGCTCTGGCGTTCTGGAACCACCGCATGTTCCTGCTGCACGGCGACAGCAAGTACGCGGATGTGCTGGAGCGGATTCTGTACAACGGCTTTTTGCCTGGCGTTTCGTTCAGCGGGGATCGGTTCTTCTACCCGAACCCCTTGGAATGCGACTTGAAGTTCCGCTTCAACCACGGCGATCTCCAGCGCAGTCCCTGGTTCGATTGCTCGTGTTGTCCCAGCAACGTGGTGCGATTCATGCCTTCGATCCCCGGCTATGTGTACGCGGAACGGGAGAACGAATTGTACGTCAATCTGTTCCTGGCCAGCCGGGCAACGCTCGAATTGAATGGCCAACGTGTCCAGGTGGTTCAGCAGACCGACTATCCGTGGACCGGTGCGGTCGGCATCACCGTCGAACCGGAACAACCGACTCGCTTCGCGCTGAAGATTCGCATCCCGGCCTGGGTTCGCGGCCAGGTGCTGCCCAGCGACCTGTACCGCTACGTGGACGACACGCCCGCCCCGTGGACGCTGACGGTCAACGGCAGCCCGGTCCAACCGGCCCTGCACAACGGTTATGCCGTGGTGGACCGGACGTGGGAAGCGGGCGACCAGGTCCAGTTGGAATTGGCGATGCCGATCCGGCGGGTGTTGAGCAACGAGCGGGTCGAGCCGAACCGGGGTCGTGTCGCATTCGAACGCGGGCCGCTGGTGTATTGTGTCGAGGGCGCCGACCATGACGGCCGAGTGCTGAATCTGTGGATTCCGGACTCGGCGGATTGGACGCCCGAACATCGCGAGGATCTTCTGGGCGGTGTGACCGTGCTGACCGGCGAGGGGCAAGCGGTGGGACGAACGGAATGCGGTTCGATCGAGTCCAGTCCGGCTGTTGTGACGATGATCCCTTACTTTGCATGGTGCCATCGAGGCGAGAACGAGATGATGGTCTGGATGCCCCGCTCGCCGGATTTGGCAGAACCCGCGCCGCTGCCGACCATCGCGTCGACCAGCACTCCCAGCGCCTCGCACGCCTGGCGGCACGATGACGTGTTCGCGTTGAACGATCAGGTCGAGCCGAGTGATTCGGGCGATCACGTACTACCGCGATTCACCTGGTGGGACCATGTTGGGACCAACGAATGGGTGCAATACGATTTCGCGGAACCGGCGGAAATCTCGGGTGTCGAGGTCTATTGGTTCGACGATACGGGACGCGGTCGATGCCGGATTCCTCAAGCCTGGAAACTGCTGTATCGCGACGGCGATGCTTGGAAATCCGTTCCGGTCGAGGGCGATCTGCCGGTGGCCAAGGACCGATACAATCGCGTCGAGTTCTCGCCGTTGGTTACCGATGGGCTGCGAATCGAGGCTCGTTTGCAACCGGAGTTTTCGGCGGGCATCCTCGAATGGCGCGTGTTGCCGGCGGTACGTTGAACGGGACCGCAATCAAGCGAAGTATTCGTCGCCTTCGGGGACCAAAGGACTGTGGGCCAGCAGGAAGCTTCGTTCCTCGCTGGTCTGGTAGAAGAAGACCCGAGCGGTACGTTTCGGGCCTTGGCCGCTGAGCGCGACGATCATGCCGTTGCCGTACTCGGGGTGCGACACGGCCATGCCTTGAAAGAAGGTCGATGGCGGATACCGCCGCCCGCCTTGCAACTTGCCGTGCATCCGTTCGGCCGCCGCGGTCCCGCCCGTCGGTCGTCGTTCGGCGGCGTACTCGTCCGGCGCTTCCTGGATGAATTCCTCGTCCGTCCAGGTCGGCGGTGCGGATTCCGGTCGTTCGAAATCGTCGATATCGAACGATTCGTCCGGTTCGTCATCGACGTACCCTGATGGTTCGGAATAAGCCATCTGCTCGCGAGGCAATTCCATCAGGAACTGGCTGGGGATGGTCGGGCGACGATCACCGCGGAAGGCTCGGTATTGAGACAGGCTCAGGTGCAATTCTTCCTGAGCGCGGGTCATGCCGACGAACAGTAACCGCCGTTCCTCTTCCAGCTTGTCCGGATCGTCCATGCTGCGTTCGTGAGGCAGCAAGCGTTCCTCGACGGCCACAATGTGGACGACCGGAAACTCCAGGCCTTTGGCGGCATGCATGGTCATCAACGTAACTCGCTCCGATTCCTCTTCCAAAGCATCCGTGTCGGCGACCAGCGAGGCCTGTTCCAGGAACCGTTCCAGTCGATTCGTTTCCTCGGGATGCTGGCGATCGAATTCGTCGGCAGCCGTCACCAGTTCCTCGATGTTCGCCAGCCGTTCCTGGTCTTCTTCCGACCCTGATTCGATCAACCAGCGGCGGTACCCCGATTCTTCCAGGACGCTTTGGATGGCGCTTCGCACCTCGCCGAACGCGTGTTGGACCATCCGATCGTAGGCGGCGACAAAGGCGGTGATTTTTGTTGCGGTGCGTTTGGGGATCGTCTCGATCCGGCTGCTTTCACGAGCCGCCTCCAACAGCGAGATGCCTAGTTCTCGCGCGTGCCGAGTCAACCGCTGGATGGTGACTTTGCCGATCCCGCGCGTCGGCGTGTTGATGATCCGCAGCAAGGCGAACTGGTTCTGAGGATTGTTCACCAATTGCAGGTAGGCCAGCACATCCTTGATCTCACGCCGTTGATAGAATTCCAGCCCATTGACGATCTGGTACGGCACGCCGGCCGATCGCAGTGCGTGTTCGAATTGCCGGGACAGGGCATTGATCCGGTAGAAGATCGCAATGTCGCCTGCGGTGCGGTTCCCCTGCCGGATCTCCTCGGCGATCCGGACGGCGATCGCATCGGCTTCGTCATTTCCGGTGGGATACACGACCAGCCGCACCGGGCCGCCTTCCGGCCGCGACGTGAATAACCGTTTGGCTTTCCGCTTGATATTGTGCATGATCAAGTGGTCCGCCACTCGCAGGATCGAAGGGGTGCTGCGAAAGTTTTCCTCCAGGCGGACGACTCGGACGTTGGGCAGATCGCGTTCGAAATCCAGGATGTTGTTCAAGTCGGCGCCGCGCCAGCCATAGATCGACTGGTCGGGATCGCCGGTCACTGCCAGATTCGAGTGATCGATCGACAGAGATCGGACCAGCGCGTACTGAGCCAGGTTGGTGTCCTGGTATTCGTCCACCAGGATATAGCGGTAGCGGTCATCCAGGGCCGCGCGCAACGACTCGTTTTCACGCAGCATCATGGCCACGTGCAGCAGCAGGTCGTCGAAATCGACGGCGTTGGCTTCCAGCAGTAGTTGCTGATACACGGGGTACAGTTTTTCCGTGATGTTGCCGATCGGGCTGTTCTTCCGCGCCTCGAAATCCTGGGCACGGATCAGATGGTTCTTGGCCCAACTGATCGCGTTGGCGATGCTGGCCGGAGTGGCGTGCGCCGGTTGGACGTCGGCTATTTGCATGGCCTGTTTCAGCACGCGCAGGCTGTCGTCCTTGTCATGGATCGTGAAATTCGGCTGTAACCCGGCCAGCGGAGCGTAATCGCGCAGCAACCGCGCGCAGAACGAGTGAAAGGTGCCCATCCAGACGCCACGGCGCCCGGTCAGGCTCATCACACGCTGCCGCATCTCCTCGGCGGCTTTGTTCGTAAAGGTCAACGCCAGGACTTGATACTCGCTGACCCCGTGCCGCAACAGGTTGGCGACCCGGTGCGTCACCACGCGAGTCTTGCCACTGCCCGGGCCGGCCAGGATCAATAGCGGGCCGTCGACATGCGCCACCGCCTCGCATTGATCCGGAGTCAGCGAAGCGAACAGATCGGGCTCCGGCACCGGTTGCTGGTCGAAACTCATACGGGTCGAATCCCTTCTTGGCTACGTAGCGGGACCGCGCGGCGCAAGGGGCCGACGCGGTCCCGGCAGAAATCATCCGATCTCCGACCTGCCGAGTTCATTCGGCGCCGCCCCGCGAGATCACCTCGGCCGGAACGCAGGCGATCGAAGCAGGCACGAAATTGCAGGTACAGCCGCCTGTCAGATTCGGCATGTTCATGACTCCGTTGGCCGGGTACAGGTTGTTGTTCACACCGCAGCCCGGCCGCACGCCAAAGAACGGGATGATCTGGCTGCTGTGCAGGTCGATCCAAGCCGAATTACTGCGGTAGCGAGTCGTGACCAAATGCTTGCTGGCTCGCGTGTTCGTGCAGCCCCGCCGCACCCATTCCAGCGGCTCGCCGACAGGGCTTGCCGATGGGATGTCGTAGATGGTCAGTAACTGTTCGGTACCCGTCAGCAGCCGGTCGCCGGCGATCAAGCCGGGGACGCCGGACGCCGGTAGCCCTCGGCCTCGGACCAGCAGTTGGTCGCTGGCCGGATCATCGACTTGCCATGCGGGGCTGCCATCGCTGCCGCGATAGAAACCGACGGGGGTCACGACCAGATCCAAGGCCGCGCTGTATCGCACTTGGGAACCGCCGGGCCGTTCCCAGATCATTTCGCCGGTGGCGATATCCAAGGCGATCAGACGGCCGTCTCGCGCCTCGTCTTCGCCCCGACGCTGCTCGGCGATCTCGCCGCAGAACACGCGATCGTCGGCTACGGCCAGGCTGAGCGACGTGCGTGACGCCTGGAATCGCCACAGGAGATCGCCCGAATGTCGATCGACGCACAGCACGTTCGCGCCGCTGGTGCCGATCAGATAATCGCCGGCCACGCGAAGATTGGCCCACGGCAGCTCGCATCCTTCGGGGACCTCGATTTTGCCAATCGACTGGCCTGTCTCCGGATCGAAGACTAGACAGGTCGTGCCTTCGCTCATGTAGATCGCATCTTCCACGGCCACCAGTTGCGTGGTCGGCGCCAGACTGGGTGACGGGCCCCACTGTCGGTGCCTGGCGTAACGTACCGCTTGGCGATCCGCCGCATCGTCCAGCGGCTCGACACCGACCTCGACGGACGTCTCCCATAGCTTGCGGCCCGTGTAGACATCGGTCGCGATCAGCACGCCTTCTTCAGACAGGATGATCCGACCGCCGGTCACGCGAACCTGGACCTGCCCGGGAAACTTGTGCCAACGCTGCGAGGCGTCGAACCACAGCACAGCCAGCGGCGCGCGGACGAAATCGTCATCGCAGGCGCCCGTGCTGGCTGCATCGGCCTCGGCATGCGACCAGTCGGCGGCGCCCGGCAACGCCCCGGATCGGACCAACAGGACGAATTCATCGGCCGGTCGAACCTCAGCGCCGGGCAGTTCCCGTTGCTGGACCATCTGCTGGATGTGCTCGGAATCGGCCATCGAGCCCCACGCGCAGGCCATGCCGCCGTACGGCCGCAGCGCGTGGTAGGCAGCGTCGGCCAACTGGTCTCCTTGCGTTTCATCCCAGGCATCCGGCGTCTCCGTGACGACCAGATTGGCCATGTAGGGCGGCAGCGGGTACGTCAGCGGGTCGCCGACCACGGCGGCCGTGCGAGTGCCGTACAGCCCAGCGTCGTCCAGACGACGGCGCAACTGAGCCACCCGGTCTGCGTCCGGGTCCACTGCGATCACGTGCAGATCGGACTGGCGAGCGAGTTCTTCGACCAATCGGCCTTGATCGATGCCCAGCACCAGCGCGTACCCGTCCCGGACGCCGGTGGCTTGCAGGATCGAAGCGGTTTTTTCCGTCCAGAAGCCACTGTCGGGTTCCGCTTCCTTCAGGACATGCACCATAGGCTGGCCGGGCTGTGGAGCTCCGAATGCCAACAGTGTCCCTTCGGCGGTCACGATGAACAATTGATTGTCGGCCGCCAGCATCCGTTGCGGCGTCCCTTCGAATTCCGCGCTCCACACCACCCGGGGCTGCGGGCCGCTGATATCCAGAGCTTCCACCAAGCCGGGGGCGCCGACGTACAGGCGGCTGCCCGCCTTGATATGCACATTCCGTCGGACATCCAGATTCCAAATCTCGCGAAAATGGCCTTCGAACAGGTCCGGATACGTATCGCCTTCACGATAGGATGCGATGGTCTCCGGTGTTCTCGCACGCAAGCTGACTTCGGTCAGATCGCGAGCCACGATACGCCGATCGCTCTCGTACATCACCTCGGGAGTGAACACCGGTTGGCGGAACGAATCCAGTTCCCGCTGGTTGGCTCGCTCGATATCCAATCGCGTCCAGCCGCCGGGGTACAGCAGCGGTTTGTAATCCGACCCGTCCGGTGCAGTATCGGCAAACCGTTCTTCGCTGGGCCGAGTGATATCGTAGAGATCGCCGCTGTGACTGAGATAGTTCCCGATCCCGGCCACGAACCAGCCGCCTTTGGGCAGGCCGTTCCGACCGCCCCAACCCATCGTGTACGTATGCAGTTCGCCCGTCTTCAAGTCCAAGAACGCGGGCAATTGCGACCCGCAGGGGACGACCAGCCAGTCGCCGACGATCGCCAAATAGCCTTGCGGTGTCAGACCGGAATAGAACCCGATTCCGTGGTCCCAGTTGCTCCTGGGAATCCGATCGCTTTCGGTATTCGACCAGACCGCTTGGCCGGATTGGGCGTCCACCGCATGGACGAACACGCCTTCGGTCGGCCACAAACCGGCCGCGAAATAGACGATGCCGTCGGCCATGACGGGACCGCCGCGGGCCGGCCATAACGAGACGAGTCGACCGTGCCCCAAAACCTTGCGATCCGATCGGTCTTCGGGTAGCCCGCGGAATTTCCACTGCAGGGATCCGTCATCCGCATCCAAACAGTACAGGTACCCGTCATCCGAAACAAAATAGATCTTGCCCTGCCAGGCCACGGGAGCGAACCGCACCGGACCTTCTGCAAAGAACTGCCACCGCTGGCGGCCCGTCGCCGTGTCCAGTGCCGTCACGCTGTCGTTGACCATCGACGGAACGAACATCGTGTCGCCCATCACCACAGGCTCGTAGGAAGCGTCGTAGGCCAGCCGCAGTTCATGGGGAAATGCAGGTCGCGGGGTGGGCATCGCACGCACCCAACGCAACTTCAGTTCGGCCGGCAATTCGATCGGAGCTGCCGCCGTGCGGCCAGCATCGTAACGGAACTGAGGCCAATCCGCCGCACGGGATGGAAGGGTCCACCAGCACATTACGGCGATCAATGTCAGAAGAAGGTTTAGTCTCATAGCGATCCTCGTTTGGGTATTTGGGCGAGGGGTTTTCCAACGAGAAGCCTATCACGGCAGCTCGGGGGGTGCAAGTCGCTTGCGCGCAGCGGGTGCCGCATCAGCGAGCGCGAGGGGGTGATGGGGTGGGGGAATGATGGAATGATGGGGTGATGGAATGATGG
>SKVE01000626.1 GCA_007129635.1 Planctomycetaceae bacterium | reverse complement strand
CTCGCAGTCGGTTGATCACCAGGGTTGCCAACGCTTCGCCTTCGATATCCTCCGCCACGATCAACAGCGGCTTGTTCTGCTGGACCACCGATTCAAGCAACGGCACCAGGTCTTTGACGCTGCTGATCTTCTTTTCGAAGATCAAGATATAGCAGTCTTCCAGGACGCACTGCATGGCGTGCGGATCGGTCACAAAATAGGGCGATAGGTAACCGCGATCGAACTGCATGCCCTCGACCCACTCAACCTCGGTAAACAGACTCTTGCCCTCGTCGACCGTGATCACGCCATCTTTGCCAACTTTTTCCATAGCGTCGGCCAGCAATTCGCCGATCTCGCGATCGTTGTTGGCCGCGATAGAAGCGACGTTGGCCATCGCTTCTTTGTCTTTGATCTTGATGGACATCTTGTGCAGCTTTTCCGTCAGATCTTTGACGGCCAGCTCGATGCCCTGCTTCATCTGCACCGGGTTGACACCGGCCACGACGCCTCGCAGCCCCTCGTTAAAAATCGATTCGGCCAACACGGTCGCCGTCGTCGTGCCGTCGCCCGCCACGTCGCTGGTCTTGCTGGCGACTTCCCGCACCATGCGGGCGCCCATATTTTCGTACACGTCCTCCAGATCGATTTCCTTGGCGACGGTCACGCCGTCCTTGGTCACCGTGGGCGATCCGAAGCTCTTCTGCAGAATGACGTTGCGGCCCTTCGGGCCGAGCGTGACCTTGACGGCTCGGGACAATTTCGACACCCCACGCCGAATGGCGTCGCGAGCTTCCTGGTCAAATGCAATCATCTTTGACATCGGATGTTCTCTCCTTGTGTTTTCAATGAATCAAATGCGCGGTCAGTCTTCGACCACTGCCAAAATGTCGTCTTCGCGCATCAGCAACAATTCCTGGTCGTCGACCTTGAAGGCCTCGCCCGCATAACTGCTGAAAATCACGCGATCTCCCACCTTCACCTGCAACTCGCCGCGGGATCCGTCATCCAACAACCTGCCATTGCCGACGCAAACCACTTCGCCGCGAGCCGGCTTATCTTTCGCCGAATCGGGCAAAACGATCCCCCCAGCCGTAGTGCTTTCAGACTCTTCCCGTTTGATGACCACGCGGTCGCCCAGGGGCTGGAGTTTAAACCCTTTTTTCTTTGCTGCCATGGACCATTGACCTCCTCGAAGACCTGTAAACTGGTGTGACGTATCGCTGACTGGCATCCCATCAATGTCTTCCTGAAGATAGACTGCCAGATTCGCTCGCCTTGCCGAACGCATCCCCATCGAAGCAATTCTTGGGCCAATCCGCTGGAAGCATTGCGTAAATGCTTGTCATGTTTGGGTTTCTGCGTTTTTCTAGCCCGTTAAACGAGTCCTTCGGCCCTGACCGAACCGGATCGACCCAGGATCTTGCTGTCATTTTGGCAGGGCCGTTGCTTCCCGCGCAATCGCGGCGCAAAATGGAGGGAAATGCTCGCACCCGAAGCGGAAACGCGGTCGCGATGTAGATGACAGCAGCCAGATCGTTCTCTATGCCGGGGTTACAACATGCCCATCAAAGTTACCTGCAAGTGCGGTCAGAAGTTCGCAGCAAAAGACGAACTGGCCGGAAGAGTCGTGAAGTGTCCCAAATGCGAGAAACCGTTGAAGGTTCCCGCCGCAACCAAAAAAGCGGCGCCGGTCGCGGCTCCAACGCCCGGAAGCGGCTCGCTGGCAGATCTGCTGGACGAAGCCGGGTTGACGGCCAAACAGGATGACTATCAGGGGCGTCACTGCCCAAGTTGCAATTCCCCCCTGGCCGAAAATGCTCTTCTTTGCGTGGGTTGCGGCCTGAATCTGGAGACCGGCAGGTTCATCAGGGGTTCGGGGCAGATTGTCACCAAGGACAAAGCCAAGCAGGCCGAGGGGCACGAAGGTGCGGCGGAACGGCTGCTGAGCCGGGCCGAAGACGCCCTGGTACTGGAAAAGGTCGAACAGATCAAGAATGTCCGTGAAGGCGCGCCCATCTGGGCGATCTTTTGTACGTTGGTAGTGCTGGGGACCCTTGCAGTCTCCATGTCCATGATGCCGCGACACGAAGCCTTCGAGCTTTCTGGTTGGGTGTGCATCATCGTTTGCGCGATCGTCCAGGCGGCTTGCGGACTGCATCTGCTGGTGTTGGCGTTCAAAGAGGATGTACTGGTCGGGGTGCTGTACCTGCTCGTTCCGTTCTACTCGCTTTACTTCGTGATTACTCGCTGGAGCCAATGCCGCCAAACGTTCCTCATTATCATCGTCGCCACACTGGCCTCTCAGTTGGGGTTCGGCATGCTGTGGCTGGCAACGATCGTCTCGGAACCGTCCCCAGATGTTGGGCGTTTGCCACCCCATGCGGTGCCACCTGCTGCTATGCAACCCTACGATCCCTCGTTGACACGTACCCATTGTTGACCGCCCTGCCGATACAAGGAGATTCCTTATGACCCCAAAATTGCCCTCGTTCGCTTCGATGTTTCGTCTCCGCAAATTCACGATCAAGGACGCCCGGCACGCAGAAAAAGCCGTGTTACTGATGTTCGCGGCCTTGGTCGCGATGACCGGCTCGATTTCGGTCGCCTCAGAAACGTGGACGGACAGCACGGGAAAATACCATATCGTGGGAGATTTCTTGGCCCTGCGCGATGACGTGGTCTACCTGCGCAAAGAAAACGGGGTCAACATCGCGGTGCCGATCGAACGTCTGGACGAGGCGAGTCAGCAGTTGGCTCGTCGGCTCGCGGCGGCTCCCATCGCGGAATCCAGTCCCGATGCCGAAATCCGACTTCTGTTGGGCCGGCTCCAGACGGGTGACCTTCGAGCCCTCTGGGATAGCCTGCCCGACAGCTACCAGGCAGACGTCAACGAGGTCGTCCAGACCTTCGGACAAACCATGGATACCGAAATCTGGAATTCGGGAAGACGAGTCCTGGGCAAGCTGGTGAAGGTACTGCAGGGAAAGAAGGAGTTGATTCTAGGATACCCCGCCCTGCAGGAACTCGAGATGGATATGGCGGTTGTCGACAAGAATTGGGATATTGTCGTCGGACTGCTCGATGCGATCTTTCAAAGCGATCTGACGGATTTAGAAAAGCTGAAGGCGTTTGACGGCACGGCATTCATGGACGGTTCGGGCCAAGTGATTATCGACCAGATCATGGTGCTGGCCAAGGCGATGGAGGCGGACGTCGATGCCGAACGTCTCGCCCTTCCCATGGAATTCCCCGGCCTGGAAGCTTCCGCGTTAATGGATTTCGCCAATGTCCAGGTCTCGACCATCAGCAGGGATGGAGACACGGCCGTGGTCCGATTTACGAAGCCTGATGGTGAAACCGAGGACGAAGAAGCCGTGCGGATCGAAGGCAAATGGTTGCCGAAGGGGATGGTGGACCAGTGGGCCGAGGGCGTCGAGTCGTCCAAGCAGTTCCTGACGATGGTGATGCCCGAGCAATTGAAAGAAGCCAGGCCGATGCTGCTGTCGCCTCTGTCTCCCGTGCGGATCGTCGAAGGCGTGCTGGACCAGTTGCTGGCCGCCGAAGATCAGGCGGCCTTCAACGAAGTGATCGATGGCATCATGGAAATGGCCGGTGGCATGATGGGCGCCGGCGACGAAGGGGGTATGATGCCGTTCGAGGAACCGCCCGCCGACGATGACGCAGCGTTCGACGATCCGTTCGGTGGAGCGCCCGCCGCTGACGATGACTCGGCGTTTGACGATCCGTTCGGCAACGATCCGTAATCGGCACCATCGGCTGGGCAGGCAGCACGGCAGGGCGAAACTCAGAATCCGTTGCTGCCACCCTGGTTGAAACCATCAAAGTCCTGCAGTCGCTCGGGGGCCAGGTTTTGGAAACGAGTAAATTCCTTCTCCCAACGTAGTTCGATGTCACCGACCGGACCATTGCGTTGTTTGGAGACGATGATTTCCGCTTGGCCTTCGTGTTCCTGCTGCTCGGCGCCGCGCAGGTAGTATTCCTCGCGATGGACGAACATGACCACATCGGCGTCTTGTTCGATGGCTCCCGACTCGCGTAGATGGCTCAAGCGAGGCCGGTGGTCCTTGCTGTCTTCCGCCTGGCGATTGAGCTGGGCCAGGCAGAGGATGGGTACATCGGTTTCGCGAGCCAGGCCTTTCAAACGACGCGTGATCCGAGCGACCTGTTCCTGCCGCGAATCGTTGGAATTATCAGGCTCGATCAACTGCAGGTAATCGATGACGATCAACCCGAGCCCTTTCTCCCGACGGCGTATCCGCCGCGCGGCAGCAGCGATCTCACTGACCGTCCGCGATGGGGAATCGTCCACGAACAAAGGCGACTGGCTGATCCGGCCCGCCGTCTCGACCAAACGCTGCCGATCCGTGTTGGAGATGGTCCCGTTGCGCATGCGGTGCCCGTTGACGCGCGCGACCGAACAGAGCATCCGATCGGCCAGTTCGATCGCAGACATTTCCAGGCTGACGAATAGCGTCGGTTCACCCAATTCGATGGCCACGTATTCGGCGATGTTCATGGCAAAGGCGGTCTTGCCCATGCTGGGCCTCGCTGCCAGGACGACCAGTTCCGAATTGTGCAGCCCCCCCATCAGCTTATCCAAATCCTGAAAGCCCGTCTCGACGCCACCGCCGACATGCTCGCCTCGCATCCGCGCGTCCAGCCGATCGATGGACTGGTTCAGGATATCTCGGATGCTGGAAACCGAGGTGGAACCACGATGGTCCAGAATCGCAAAGATCTTCTGTTCCGCCTCGCTCAGCAAGTGTTTCGGATCGCGACGAGCCTCATAGGCGTCTCGAAGGATCTCGGTGCTGGCCTGGATCAAGGAACGAAGGGTCGCTTTCTCGCGAACGATCCGCGCGTAATACCGAGCATGGGCGGCATTCGGAACCGAATGACTGATTTTGAACAGGTAGGAGGCACCACCGATCGTTTCGAAATCGCCTGCAGACTTGAGCTGGTCCACTAACAGGGTGATATCGATCTTGCGCCCGGCATCATGCATGTCCTGGATGTGCCGGAACAGCCGCTGATGGGCATCGTCGTAAAAGTCATCGGCTCGAAGAATGAGCGAGACTTCGTCACAAACGTCCGGCATCAAGAGGATACTGCCCAACACCCCCAATTCGGCGTCAACATCCGCAGGCGGTGAATGGTCCAGCACCTGCGCAGTTACCTTCTGGCCTGCCATCAAATCGTCCTCCATGCAGATCGCATTCGTTGCAGGTGCCGCGTGATTCGCCGCAGACGTCGCCAGATCCGGCACGGAACGCTGGTGCCCATGCCGAGTCGCCGTCGCACGATCAGTTGTCGGCTGCCCCCTGGTCGGTGGCTGTCGGTACCACCCAGACTTTTAATTCGGCGCCAACCTCTTGGTGCAAATGCACCTTGACCGTGTACAGCCCCAGTTCCTTCAGGGGGCCGTCTAGGCGAATCTGGCTCGGCGTCAAATGGAAGTCATTTCGTTTCAGTTCCGCGACGATTTCATTGGCTCCCACACTGCCATACAGATGGCCTTCGTCATTGGCCATGGCATCGATCGTGATGCTCTGCTTGGAAATGGCATCCGCCAAGCTTTGCAGGTGAGCAAATCGAGCTTTCTCGATGTCAAGCAGTTTGGCTCGATGCTTGCCTACCATCCGCTTGTGGTGATCGCTTGCCAACGTGGCCAGTCCCTGCGGCAGCAGGTAGTTATTGGCATAGCCAGGACGCACTTCCACCACATCCCCTTGCTTGCCAAGATGCTCGACCGATTGGATCAACAATAACTCAATACCACCGTTGGGTCCTTTGGGCAGACGCTTGAACGATGATCTGCGCGACACTTTCTTGGCCTGAGTCTTGGACATGGTTTTCCCTGAATTATCAAATGGATTCGGTTGTCAGCTTCGGCACGCTCGGGCGCGTGCCTGTATTTTGTCATTTAAGATTAGAACGGGATGTCATCCTCTGGAGGACTCGGAGCACCGCCCGCATCTGATTCGGCAACGCCCGTCGACGTTGATTGGCTGAACTCCGATTCGTCGAACCGTTGCGAGGCTCGATCCTTGCCGCCGCCGGCTCCACCCGACCCCGCACCGCGAGTCCCCAACATCTGCATTCGTTCGCAGACCACGCGCAATTTGCTGCGTTTCTGCCCATCGGTCTCCCAAGTGTCGAGCTTCAACCGCCCCTCGATCAAAACCGGAGCCCCTTTGCTTAGGTACTCACTGGCCACCTCGGCCGTCCTCCCCCACATCGTCACGTCCACAAAAGTCGTCTCTTCGACCCATTCGCCACTCTGGGTCTTGCGACGATCATTCACGGCTAACCCGATCTCGGTGACCGGCAGGCCGCTCTGCGTGTACTTGAGATCGATGTCGCGTGTGATGTTACCGACTAGGATCACTCGGTTGAAACTCGCCATGTCTGCGCCTCGACTGAAAGAAAAGAAATGCCCGCGAAATCAATAGTTTCCCACTGTACTTTCTAAAGTTACCAACGAATCGTAGGGTTGGCAAGTCGGTATCCTTGGCGGCAGAGGCGTTCTATGCTTGGCTGTCGCCTGCTGCATCGGCCGTCGCTTCTACTGCCGGTTCCTCCGACGGCACCACCGCATCCCCCACCGCATCCCCCGCCTCGGTGGCGGGTTCGGAGGGCGCCGAGACAGGTTCGCCACTGGCTTGAGAGATGCGTATCTCCGCCATCCTCGGATCGACCTTAAGCGTCAGGTGACGCAGGATGCTGTCGTCCAACTGGCATTCGCGATTGAACTCGGCCACCCTCTCACTTTCCATGCGGAAAAAGCTCAACCAATAGGACCCCTTGCGATTCCCCTTAATGGGGAAAGCCAGTCTCTGTTCGAACCACAGGCGACTGGCTAACAACTCGCCTCCACATTTTTCGATCATCTTGGGGATTCTTCCGCTGACCGCTCCCGGATCGCGAGCGTAGGCGTTCGAATCAAAAATGAACATGCACTCGTAAACGTTTTGAGCCAAACCTAGTCTCCCTGTATCAGCACCTTGCCGTTGTATTGATTCATACATACCTGGACGCCGCTGCGCACCCAATCGGCCAACGCATCCGCCGCCAGCTTGATCGCTTTGTCCATCATCTGCCGTTGCTGAGCATCAAATCTTCCCAATACGTATCCAACGGCATTCCATTCTGGTGGAGGGCTATCGATACCGATTCGCAGTCGGGGGAACTCATCGGTTCCCAATCGTTGAATGATATCGTTTAACCCCTTCTGTCCGCCAGATGCCCCCTTGGCCCGAAAACGCAATCTTCCGGTTGGAAGGTTCATGTCGTCACAGACCACGATCAAATCTTCGTTGGACAACTTATAAAAATCACGAGCCGGTTGAACGCTCGATCCACTTCGATTCATGTAAGTGTGGGGGCACAGCAGCCATACCTGCTGGTCCCCAACCGATGCTTCGGCTACTTCTCCCTGAAACTTCGATCGCGGAGCCCCGCGTCCAAAACGCCGGTGAAATTCGGCCAACACCTCCCAGCCAATGTTGTGCCGCGTCGCCACATATTTCCGACCGGGATTACCCAGCCCCACGATCAACTTCATCGTCACAGCCCCTCTCGAATCCATGCACTCGAGGGGGAGTTAAGCCTTCTCCTCGCCTTCCCCTTCCGCAGGACGGCCAATCACCTCGGGTTCGACCGTCTCGGCTGCCTCGGCCTCTTCTTCCTCGGCCTCCACCGCAGCCGTACATTGCACAACCACCTCGTCAGCATCCACAACCATCGTCACGTGCTCGGGCATCGAGATATCCCCCAGCTTGATTGCACAGCCCAAATTGAGGTCGTTCACGTTGATTTCGATCCGTTCGGGCAAATATTCTGCCGGACTTTCGACCTCCACCTCGTGAATCAACTGCTCGGTGATGCCGCCCTGCCGTGCGCCAGGCGACTCGCCACGCAATTCCAGGGGAACAACCATTCGCACCTTTTCGGTTGCCGACACGCGAGTCAAATCGATATGCAAAACATGGCTACCGAAGGCATCCCACTGGACTTCTCGAATCAATGCCGTGTCACGGACGTCGCCCTGCAATTGGACCATTCGGACACCTTGCCGGATCGCCGCCTCGAGCTGATCCGCCGACACAGCCAAGCTGACATTTCCCAACTGGTGTCCATATAAAACCGCGGGCGTTTGGCCCGCTAGACGCACTCGTTTCGCGGCCTTCGAGCCCACTTCTTGCCGAATCTTAACCTGCAGGACTTCCGCCATCGATGGTTCCCCAATACGTTACTGACCCGATGAAAGCTCACGATTGTCTCACAAAATCACGCCGTTTCAACCCCAAATTTCCAACGAGCAGCAGAAACGCTGAAGATGCCCCCTATGGAAAGCCTATAAAAGCCATAGAGGGG
>SKVE01000017.1 GCA_007129635.1 Planctomycetaceae bacterium | reverse complement strand
TCCCCACGCCGCATACGAAGGTCGGCTGGGTGGTGCGGTATTGGTTTGTGCGGAGCGGGATGGCCAGGTGCTTGCCCAATACCCGCTGGATTCACCCGCCGTCTGGGATGGCATGGCCGCAGCCAACGGCCGTCTGTACATTGCCACCGTCGAGGGAACCCTTGTGTGCCTGGCACAGGACGATAGGAACGGTTCTTCAGGGCAATAAGCCCGGATGATTCGCTCGTGAATCATCCGGGATAGACCCCAACGTTGCATAGAGCCCCCTCGCAGGACGGACTGCCAGCCCGTCCCACCTGGGAATTTGTTTGCGGGGTTCTTCACCCAGTTGGCTTGCTGGCGTATCCTGAACGTTTTGATGAGCTTTGCCTCTTGGCTGTCTGGGAGAGCACAACATGCGATTGCTGATGATGGGAACGGGGCCGTTCGCTGTCCCGACGTTCCGATGGCTTTTGGATTCCTCGCACGAATTGGCCGCACTGGTCACTCGGCCCGTTCCGCCGGCCAAAGGTCGACGAAAGACGCCCGCCAATCCGATGCAGGATCTCGCCCAGGCGCGGGGCGTCAAGACTCTGGCTCCGACCGATGTCAATGCGCCCGAGGCGCGACAGCAACTGGCCGCGATGGCCGCCGATCTGCTGGTCGTCTGCGACTATGGCCAGATCCTGTCCGCCGAGACGCTGGGAGTCAGCTCCAAGGGGGGCATCAACTTGCATGGTTCGCTGCTGCCGGCGTATCGCGGTGCTGCGCCCATCCCATGGGCCATTCTGAACGGTGAACGTGAAACGGGGGTCACCGTGATCCACATGACGGCCCGATTGGATAGCGGCCCGTGCCTGGTCCAGTTGGCGACCCCGATCGGCGACGACGAGGATGCCGTCCAGTTGGAGTGTCGGTTGGCCGATTTGGGCATCGAGGCCGTCGGTCAGGCACTGCCGCTGCTCGAGGCTTGGGATGGTCAATCTCCGATCGGCACGGCTCAGGATCGATCGCTGGCCACCCGAGCACCTCGACTGAAGAAGCTGGACGGCTGGGTCGATTGGCGTCGCTCGGCGAAACAGATCCGCGACCAGGTCCGCGCGCTGAAGCCTTGGCCCTTGACGTTCACCGACTGGCTGCGTCCCGGCGGCACGGCGATGCGATTGATCCTGGACCGAGTCCAGGTGTTGGAAGGACCGGTGCCGGAAGGTGCCCAGGCCGGGCAAATCGTCCAGGTGGAGAAGGACCGAGTCCTTGTGGCAACCGGACGGCACCTGTTGTCGCTCTGGCAGATTCAACCGGCGGGAAAGCGGACGATGACCATCGACCAATTCCTTCGCGGGCATTCGATGCAAGCAGGTCAGCGACTCGGCGGTCAGCCGACGGAATCGTCGCCTGCATCGTCCGCGTCACCTTGAGCGCATCTTCGAAATCCGATGCGCGCAAGGTGCGCACGTGTTGGTAGCATGGCACTCCGAGCCGTGCTACTTTGGTTGCGGCCGAGCGCAGCGAGGCCGCGTTACGGATGGGGCGCGTGCCGGGTGATCAGCGAGGTGTCCGAGCGGACCAAAACGTTGACCCACTGGATCTCCAGTTCGTCCGGCGTTGCGTCCAGTTCCAGCAGCACGCTTTGATACGCGCCGATCTCGACCGGTTCCCGATCCGGCGATACCAATCGAGCGGTCAGGGGCACGGGTCCACGGTTTTCGATCCGGACATGGGTCGGGCCCTCGCCGCCACACCGGTAGGCGACGTGTGTCATGCCTTCGACCAGCATTTCGGCAGCAGCCTGCGGCGCCGCCAGCATCCCCGCGAAATGGCCAACGGTCCGACCGGCCCGTAGGGCTTCCATCACGCCCTCCGGTGTGCGTTCGCGCACCAAGACCAGCGTGGCCGATTCGTCTTCGTCAGGCGCCCCGGAATCCTTGCGCCAGCCGTGGATATCCGAATTGGCGAAGACCGTCAACCCATGCTCGACGGCCCAATCCAAGGCCATCGGGTACCACAGCGTTCCTCGATCTCGCACCACTCCCCAGCCCGCGCGGATCGTGTGATTTCGGATCTCGATGCCATGCAGCAGTTGCTGGTCCAACGCCCACTCGATCGGCTCGCGCATCGCGTGCTGCCACGGTGTCTCCAGCGGCTTGCCTGTCTCGGCCACCCATTGGCCTTCGGAGTCCGTGCCCACATGAGGATGCGCCCAAAACATCAGAGCGCCGGCGCCGGTCAGCTTGGGCCACTGCTCGCGATAATACACGCGAGGTTCGTCCTGCTCGGCATCCCACGAGTGCTCGTCGCGCGGTGTGTAGTCCGGTTCAAAGTCCAGTGCGACCAGATGCTCCATCCGGTGCAGTCCGGTCTCCATGCCTCGGATCAGGATCATGCCCAACTGGTCGGCCACCGGTTGGGCTTCGTCATGAGCCACAAAATTACGATGATCGGTGATGGCGATCACATCGAACCCGAACTCCCAACTCTCGCGCACGCGGTCCTCCGGCGTCAATTTGCCATCGGAGCGGATGGTGTGGATATGAAAATCGGCACGTAAAACCTGGTACCGTTCGGGGGCCTGGCCTTCGGCCGTCGGCGCCACCATGATCTCGGGAAACGGTGGCGCATGACGCACGCTCGGCTCTTCCGCTTGTACCATGAACGTCACGACCAGACTGCATGCTACCGACAGAAGACTTGCTGCTCTCCGGTTCATCGTCAACCTCGCTTTCCAGCATTGATGTTAGGGCCGACGATCCGACCGCGGTCTGCCGCAGATCCGCGGTCTGGGTCAGCCATCCAGTTATCGACGATTCTGAAACGGTTTCTGCCAGTTGTCAACCGTTTCGGGCCGCGTTCGGTGAGGGCCTCCGCGTTCGGCGAGGGTCTCCGCGTTCGGCGAGGGTCTCCGACCCCGCCGAAACCGCCGACCGAAGGTCTCCCACGATATTGGAGACCTTCGGTCGCCGGGCTGGCTCGGTCAGAGACCGGCCACAGCGCTGCGGGTAGATTATTCTCTGCGAGTTGCCAAGTGGCTGGTCATGCAGCGCGAAGAGGCCGAGCCTGTGCGGCAAATGCGATCCAGGCCCGGATCTCTGGCAGGTCCGGCGTCGTGCTACCGCGCAGTATCCGCTTGCCCTCGGGGCTGGCCACCAGTGGTTGGACTCGCCGCCAAAGTTCTGTGGCATCTGCAGAGGCCAGACGCTGAGGATCCTGGATGCCACAGGCGACCAGGATCTGCGCATCATGTCCGCGCAGTTCGGGGATCCGGCAGACCAAGATCGCCTGCTGTTGCCATTGGCGAACCGTCTTTGGCTGGATGCGACGATTACGCAACCGCCGAGCTGTCTCGTCCGGATCGGCATTCAACAGATCGTCCACGGTGCAGATGCCCAGGCGCGCGAGACGTTCTGCGGTCTTGGGGCCGATCGAGGGTGCTCGTTCGACAGGATCGGACTTGGCGAGATGGAACCGCAGAGTTTCGTTGAGCGAGTCCATCTTCAACAGCACCGCATCATGAGTCGATGGGTGATGGCGACCGTTGCGTTGGCTGCCGGGTGACGGTTGACGCCGAGTCGCCTGGATCCAGTCGATCAAGCGTTTCAGCTCGTCGCGATTCCCGGATCGAAGGAGCACTTGGCCCGTGCTGGTCGCCGAAAACCGCTCGACTCGTCGCCGCAGTTCCGGGATGTCCAACCGATTCAACTGCTGGGGGGTCGTGACCCCGCAGGCCACCAGGATGCGAGCGTCGTAAGGTCGCAGTCGGGGAATGCGACAGACCAGCAGGGCTTCGGCTCGCCAGTTGCGAAGCATGGCAGCCGTGATGCCGGCGTGGCGCAACCGATGAGCCGCATCGTCGATATCGACGCGCAGCAGGTCGCGGACGTACAGCACCCCGATCCTTCTCAATCGCTCGGCTGTCGCAGCGTCGACCGAAGGAGCCTCATGGATCGGACTGCTTTCCTGCAGGAAGAACTCCGATCCTTTCGGCTGTTCCGCCAGTTCTGGTTCGTGGGGACGAGCGACGCGGACTCGATCCGTCAGCTCTCCCGGGAATTCCTCGGCGTTAAAGGCCGAGCCGCTGGCAACGGGCGACGACTGGGCGCCTTCTTCCGCGATGGCGTTCAATTGGTGGTTCAGTTCTTGCCGCTGTTGGTCGCTGATAGTCTCCGAATGCGTCGCGACGAAACCGAGCGGGATCTCGCGGGGATTGGGTAACTGGCGAACGGGTGCACTGCGAGCGCGGAAGGGTTGCGCAGCCGCTCCCGAGCCCAACAGCAGCAGGACCTGATGTCCGCCGCGAGCGAAATCGTGCAGCACGGCAGCCATCGCGTCGGCGCGCGGCCCATCGTGGCGCAGCAGGACGTCGTGCAGCAGCAGCGGCAGATGCGTTCCGCGGCGTCCCAACGCAGCGACGATGGCCAGGCACAGGCTAAGGTGCACCTGGTCTTGCTGGCCGGCCTTCAGGTCGGTCAGCGACAAACGGGTTCCGTTGCGATGCAGCACCCACACGTTCCGCTCGGGAGTCACGACAACGCGCTGCAGGTCGTCCAGACTCATCCGCCGCAGCAGGTCTCCAGCTTGGCGGAGGATCTGGCCGGGTTCGCTGGCAGCTTCCAGGGAGCGGATCTCGTTTTCCATCTGCGCCATGCTGCTGTGCGTATCGCGGCACTTTTCGCCATCGCAGATCTGCCGCTCGATGCGCTGTAACTCGGCCTGCTTCGCATGCAGTCCCTGCAGCAGAGGATCGTCGCTGTCGTGATCGGAGTCGTTCTCCAACCTGGCTCGCATTTCGCCCAGTTTCGTTTCGACCTCGTCGATATGCGTCAAAAGCTCGTGTCTCTGATCCTCCAGACGCTCCAGTTCGGCGTCCAGCACGGACAGCAGCTCTTCGTCCAGTCCCGACACGGGCGCATCGATCGTTTCGTCCCAGTCCGTTGGATCGGGATGTCCAGTACAACGGCAGAGATCGGCGTGCGAGTCGTGCAGCGCATGTCCGGCAGGTGCCAAGGCCGCCAGTTCGGCAGCCCAACGCTGACGCCGCAGGGTCAGGCCCTGGATCGCTTGTCGCAATTCGGCCTCACATCTTCGCATCTGGCTCCATTCACTGGTGGTTTCCGAGCGGCGAGCCGACGCTTCCCACAGGTTTAATTGATTGCACAGGTGATAAATGCCCTCGCGCATGGCTTGCAGGGTCGCGGCCAGTTGCGGACGAATTTGCTGGCAGACGCACGATGACGGATCGTCTGCGGTCGCCGGTTGCAGGACCGAGGCGTGTAATTGTTCGACCTGTGCTTCCAGTTGACGGAGTGCTTGACGCGGATCAGCAGGGCCCTGGTCGCTCAAGCGGTCGACCTCGTGATCCGCCTGCAGACGCTCGCGCCGAAGTTCGACATCGCGCAGCACTTGACGCCAGCGTTCTAGTTGAGCGTCGGCTTCGGCCAGTCGCTGACGTTGGTCGATCACGTGCTGTTGACGATCGAACCGCATCCGCTCGATCTCCCCCGCCTTGCGCTGCCGCTCGTCGCGCCGCGTTTCCAGTTCGGCATCCAGTCGTCGCAGCTCGGTCTGTAATTGATCGACATGCTGCTGGAGTTCCACCAACTCGATTTGCAGCTCGCGGCGTCGCTGATTGTCGCGATCGGTTCGCTGTTGGGTCGTGGCCTCGATCGCTTCGATCTCCAGACGCAGACGGCGTCGACGTTCCAGCAGACCGCTCAACGATAAATCGCCCGTCGCCAACTCGCTCAGCAAGCGGCGGTGTTGATCGAGTCGTTGACGGAGCGGCTCCAGACGACTCGCATCGCCATGGCCGCCGATCACCGGCAAGCCCTGCTGCACCGCCGCGTCGATCAAACCGCTTGTGTCCGGCCGCTGGTGAAAGTCGGCGACGAAGACACGATCAAAGACGGTGGGCTGAACCCCATCGATCAGTGATTCCAGGCGGCTGGCGTTCAGCAAAGGACCGTGATCGCCTTCGACGATCAACCGCTCGCGATGTTCGCCCGAGTCGTGCCGATGCACGATCAACAGACCGGAAGGTACGTTCAGCGCCACGGAACCGCCCAGATCCCGAGCCCCTGGACTCAAGCGGTCTGCACGCGTTGTGTCACCGAAACCGAACAGCATGCCACGGACGAATTCAATCAGTGCGGCGCGATGAGGCCGCTCCTGCCCCCAGTAAACATTCACTCCGCTGCTGAGCGGACCCAGGACCAGGTCCGACCAGGCGCCAAAGCGGTCGATCTGTAATTTGGCTATCTGCACGATAACTCTCCTGAAACAATACGCAACCGGGTCGAGTGTATTCAGCCTTGAACCTACGGGTGGAAAAGGCGCGGAACGATAACAGATTCCCCAAGTGGCGACTATGTCGATCACCGCGTTTTCCCAAGGCCCCCCGATCCAACAAAGCTAGCAGCGTCAGCCCTGCTTTCATCCGCAATAGATCAGCCTGCTTTTATCGTCCGACAATCCAGGCGATAATCTTGGGATGAGCAACCGGCCAGGTGCTTCTTGCTGGAATCGGCCGATCATCCTTGGGGGAATTCAAACATGCATGCGCTGTGGATCGTGCTGATCGGCGTCGGGATCGTGATCGGCGGAGTCCTGGTCTTGCGTCTGCATGCCTTTCTGGCTTTGACGCTGGCCGCGGTCGTCGTCGCCGCGTTGACGCCGTTGGCGGCCATCGAAGGCCACTTGCTGGCTCAACGATCAATCGCTGCGGTTTTCGACCCACAGCGCGATGTTTTTTTGTTGGCTGAGGATATCGAACCCGGATCACGATTGCTGATCGTGCGTCCGGTCGATGGTTCCTGGCAGACGGTGGCATGGATCGAGGTCAGTTCCCAGACCGACAGACGTGATGACGTCATTCGCCACCCGGCTCGTGCCGTTGACGACGGCTACGTCTGGCAGGAGGACGACCGGGTGATCGAACCTGCGGCCTGGCGAGCTGTCCAGAGTCAGTCGCGTCGTACCGTTGGCGAACGAGTGGCGATTGCCTTTGGGCAGACGACGGGCAACATCGGCATCCTGATCGCGTTGGCCGCCATCATCGGCAAGTGCCTGCTGGACAGCGGTTCGGCCGACCGCATCGTGCGTTCGGCGTTACGCGTGACGGGGTACCGCGGCGCGCCGGCCGCCTTCCTGTCCAGCGGCTTCGTCCTGGGCATCCCCGTCTTTTTCGACACCGTGTTCTACCTGATGATGCCGTTGGGAAAAGCCCTGCACGTGCGTACGGGACGCGACTATCTGCTGTACGTCCTGACCATCATCGCCGGTGCCACGATGGCCCATTCGTTGGTGCCGCCGACACCCGGCCCGTTGCTGGTCGCCGAACAACTGGGCGTGGACCTGGGCCTGATGATCGTGGCCGGGAGCGTAGTGGGCCTGTTCAGCGCCGCCGCCGGATACCTGTTCGCCTGGTGGGTGAATCGGCGTATTGGACTGCCGCTGCGCGAGTCGCCTGATTTTTCTCGCGACGACATGCAGCGAATGGCGGACAGGGACGAACGAGAATTGCCGCCGCTGACCGTGGCCGTGCTGCCCATCCTGATCCCCTTGGTCCTGATCGCAGGCTACACGTTATTGCGCCGGCCGTTGAGCGGTGCTCCCGAGTTCTGGCAGGTTGGGGCTGCAACGCTGGGAGACAAGAATATCGCACTGGCGATCGCAGCCGCCATCGCGCTGGTCACCCTGGCCTGGCAAAAGCGTACCAGTCGCCAGCAACTGGCCGACGCCGTCCAGGCGGCGTTGTCCAGCGGTGCCGTGATCATCCTGATCACCTCGGCTGGCGGTGCGTTGGGAGCCGTCTTGCAGCAGACGGGCGTCGCCGATCTGATCCGGCAACTGCCCACCGATTCGTCGCTGCTGCTGATCGTGCTGGCCTTTCTGATCACGGCTGCCATCCGCACCGCACAAGGCTCGGCGACCGTCGCCATGATCACCGCCGTGGGCGTGCTATCGGGAATCGTCGAAGCGGGCATGCTGGACTGTCATCCCGTCTTCCTCGCCTTGGCCATCGGTTGCGGCTCGAAGCCCGTCGCCTGGATGAACGATAGCGGATTCTGGGTCATGTGTAAGATGAGCGGCATGACCGAATCGGAAGGGCTGCGATTCATCTCGCCCTTGATGACCCTGATGGGCCTGGCCGGTCTGGCAGCGACCATCCTGGGCATGCTGCTGATCCCGTTGTAAGAATCCGGCTGCAGACTCGTTTGACCAAGCTTAGCCAGGAAGCCTGAAAACTCTCGCCCGGCAAGCGGGGAGGATTGGGCGGAAGTCGGAAGTCGGAGGTCGGAGGTCGGAAGTCGGAGGGCGGAGCGTAGAGCGAGTACTGAAGACCACGAACCACGAACCACGAACCACGAACCACGATCGCCTCGACGGGCATGTTTGCCGTCATGCAAC
>SKVE01000482.1 GCA_007129635.1 Planctomycetaceae bacterium | reverse complement strand
TGATCATGGTCTTCTCGTCACGCAACCGGTACTTGTAACCGCAGTCTTCCGGCGTGATGAATTCCATCTGCGATGTGAAGATGCCCGGAATGTGGGTATGACCTTGGAAACAGTATTTGGCAATCAATCCAAACAGGGTGTCCATCTTCCGGTGGTTATAGATGTCCTCCGGAAAAACATACTCGTTGGTCGGTTCCCGCGGCGAACCATGGACGAAAGTCAGATCGTCGTCCTGGACCTGCATCCGAGGCAATTCGCCCAAGAATTCCCAACGAGCGTCAATGCGAGCGCGACCACCGTGGCCCTTGTCCAATTGTTCACGAGTCCAATAGACGGCCCGCAGTGCGACCGGATTGAAGCCATCGGGATCAAACAGCGCCGCCTGATCGTGGTTGCCCAGGATGCAGCGACCATGGCAACGCTGCATGATCTCGTCCAAACATTCGCATGGATTGGGGCCATACCCGACAATATCCCCCAAACAGACGATCTCCGAAACGCCCTGGTCGCTGATGTCATCGAGCACCACGCGAAGTGCTTCCAGGTTGGCGTGGATGTCACTGATCAGTGCTCGCTTCAAGTCTTGAACCCTTCTGAGGTACGGGGACTGCGGTTACGCTCCGAGCCATTACGAAACAGGTTTCCGAACCTGCTGGTTGGATCATCTTCGCAGTATAGTGCGACCGGTAGCAGCATTGCAAGAAGTGCTGCTGGTTTCTTCCCAGCCGCCTATTTGGTCTCCGTCTCTCGATTCCAAGCAAACCACTGGGCAACCACCGTCAGGGTATCGTTCAGAAACCCATCACGACAGGCATGACGCTGGATTTTGCCGCTGGAAGTCTTCGGAATCGATCCAAAACGCACAAGAATAACTCCATCTGGTGTTACTTCGTGCTCTAGAGTAACCTTTTTTCGAATATTTTCAATCACATCGGACCAGTCTTTACGTCGTATCCGTTCGACCTCACTGACGACAATCAGACGTTCACGTCCGCTGATATCGACCGAGAAGCAGCCGACGGCACCGGCTTGCAGATGACGATTGCTCTGCTCGACCGTCTGCTCGATGTCCTGCGGGTACCGATTCACCCCACGGATGATGATCAGATCCTTCAAGCGGCCGGTGACAAACAGTTCACCTTCGTGCAAAAAGCCGAGGTCACCGGTTCGCAAGTATGTCCCGCTGGTGCTGTCTGCCAGTTTCGCCTGGAAGGTTTCCTGAGTCGCTCCTGGATTCTCCCAGTAGCCCAAACCGACGCTAGGGCTGTCGATCCAAATCTCACCCACTCGATCCGCCGGAAGTTGTCGGCAATGGATGGGATCGACGATACGCAGATCCTGGCCCGGAAGGACGCTTCCGCAACCGACCAGTTTCCGGGCTTCGGGGTGATCCGCATCCACCAGGATGACTTGATGTTCGTCCAGCGCCTTTCCATGAAAGTTCCGCAGTATGGCAGGGGCCCTCTTTTCTCCGCCGGTCACGATCAGCGTCGCTTCGGCCATCCCATAGCAGGGATAAAGGGCTTCGGCTCGAAAGCCAACCGGGGCAAAACGCTCGATAAACGCTTCCAAGGTGCTCGCACGGATCGGCTCGGCACCGTTGAAGGCGATACACCAACTGCTTAGATCTAACCCTTGGAGCTGTTCATCGGTAACCTTTTGGATGCACAGTTCGTAGGCGAAATTCGGTCCGCCGCTGATCGTCGTACGATATCGCGTGATGGTCTGCAACCAACGAATGGGCTTCTGCAGGAATGCCAAAGGCGACATCAGAATGCAGGTGAGCCCCGAGAACACAGGGTTGAGAATACCGCCGATCAATCCCATATCGTGGTAGGTTGGCAGCCAGAAAACGCCATTTCCTATTCGCCCCGGTTCGAAACCATAGGAGATCGATTTCATATTGTGCATCAGATTCCGATGAGCAAGCATAACCCCCTTGGGTGTTCCTGTTGAACCCGAGGTGTATTGGAGTGCTGCGATCGTTTCTGGTGCCAGTTCGGGCTGCGTCCATTGATCGACCAGTTGGTCCTCCAGCGTGTCGGTCGGGATCCAGGCCAAATTCTTCAGGTGAGGGGCTTGGTCCAACAGACCGCTGACCCGATCGGTGACATCATGGACGCTGAGGGCCGCCGTGGCCTCGGCGTTATCCGAAATCGCCTGGATGCGATTCATGTTGCGATTACGTCGGGGGGGGTACGCGGGGACGGCGATCGTTCCCGAGTAGATGCATCCGAAGAAGGCAGCCAAGAAATCCAAGCCGGGCGGATACAACAGCAGGGCTCGCTGACCCGCCATGTTCATCGATTGCAATTTGGCTGCCACCATTCGAGCTCGACGATCCAGTTCCTCGTAGGTCCAGCAGATTCTGTCCGATTCTCCGTCTCGAAGAAAGCAGAATGCCGTACTCTCCGGGCTATGCGTCGCCCAAAAGCGGAGCGAATCCATCAGGTTCGTTTGCTGTGCCGCTAACGTCTCGAGGTTGCCTTGAGGTTCCACGATAATTTCACTCCATGATCATCCGTGTTTCGGTCAGTTCCATGATCGAACGTCCCTTTCGATCACCGACATAGGATCGCGGTATGCCGCGACCGCATCGTCAACTATCGGAGTTGCAGCGTGGTCTTGATTGACACAAGTCCCACGGGCATGGTAATCGACATAATCATTGTAATCGGAACCAGCCGAGATTCCGACAGCTAGTGATCCACAAGAAACGCAAACTGCCCGGGAACGAATCCCGGGCAGTCTGACGTTTCCATGCTTTTCGCCTGAGTGATCCGGTCTCGTGGACCACTTAAGCGGTGGCTTGGTGAGCCAATCGCTGTCCGCTTAGCTTACGCTTCGGCGTCGACGACCGGTGCCGGAGGCATCGGGGGCTCGTCGGCCGGGACCGGGGCGATCTTCATATCGTCCTTGCCATCCCAACCACCTTTGGTGCCCTTCGTGCCCTTGCCACCCTTGGGGTCGCAGCAAACGGGCCGACGGCAGGCGAAGATGCGGTCCAGCAGGGACGGGCCGCAGTGCACTCGGGAAACCAAACCCTTCTGGGCGCTATCCTTGGTACCCTTGCCGTCGTCGCAGCACTTCTGAGCAGAACCGTTCAACAGCCCCAGCCCCAGCCCAGCACGCTGGACGTGGCAACCGCCGTTTTTGGTTCCGTTCTTGGTGCCGCCCTTGCCGTCATCGCAGCCCTTCTGAGCGCAACCGTTCAACAGGCCCAGCCCCAATCCAGCACGCTGGACGTGGCAATGGCCGTTTTTGGTTCCGTTCTTGGTACCCTTGCCGTCATCGCAGCACTTCTGAGCGCAACCGTTCAACAGGCCCAGCCCCAGTCCAGCACGCTGGACGTGGCAACCGCCGTCTTTGGTTCCGTTCTTGGTGCCGCCCTTGGGGTCATCGCAGCACTTCTGAGCACAACCGCTCAGCAGGCCCAAGCCCAGCCCAGGACGCTGGACGTGGCAATGACCGTTCTTCGTGCCATTCTTCTGAGCGCACCCGTCGTGGCACGCTTTCTGAAGGGCACCCGCGTCACAGCAGCCGGCTTTCGAGCCTTTTTGCTCTGAGCCGCTGCTCCCGAGCATTCGGTTCAATAGATCGAAACCGAAGCTCTGAGTGCTCAGGCCGAGGCCGAGCACCATCGTTGCAACGAGAATGTTCCACTTCATCGAGCCATGTCTCCTTATACGATGGAACAAGTGAAATCACACTGGCGCTGTTCCGCTTGAATCGTTTTGCAGTAAGATGTCGTCGGGCTCGCCGAAGGCGGGAGACGGCATCGAACCGAGGATGGGTCCACTTGGCCAAGGGGACCGATCTGGATCAATCTTGCGGTAGGCTGTCCGAAACACGCATCGGCGCACCACGGTTCAAACGGTAGGTTTATCGCCAGCAGCGGCAGAGTCACTCATTGACCCTGGCTAAGTCCGCCGGTTGGTCTGACGCGTCGCACGGGTGCCACCACGGCAAGCCTCTATCGCGTCAACACCTTCGATATCGGCGTGATCTGCCGAGACCCTTGAGAGTACCGAAGTAATTTTCAGCAAATGGTTTACGAAGATGAATGTGCCGAACTTGCGGCCGGTATCGCCTGGTGAATCCGTATCGGTTGTAGGGGCGATCGGCCGGTCGCGATGGCCTCGAATCGCTCGTTTTCGACCCGCACGGCGTAAGCTGAAACGGTTGTATCGATCGACGGGATGGATCGAATCTTGGCGAGTATGACGATGACATATCTTCTGGGCACTGACGAAGCCGGTTACGGTCCCAAGCTGGGACCCTTGGTGATCGCTGCCAGCCTGTGGCAGGTTCCCGATTGGTTTAGAAATGCCGATTGGTACCATCAGCTTGGTGATCTGGTGACTCGGCAAGCGGCCAGGTCCCAGACGCTGCTGCCCGTTCCCCTGGCCGATTCGAAGACGCTCTATCAATCCGGCGGCGGATTAGCCAGGCTCGAATCCGGGCTGTTTCCCGCCATGCTCGCTGCCGGGTTGAACGTCGATCGCTGGAACGATGCCTGGACAGCGATCGCGCCCCATTGCGCAAACGAACTGCTGAGCCTCCCCTGGTACCGGCAATTCGATGTCACGTTACCGGTTGATGCCGATCCACAACTACTTCAGCAACGCGGCCGAGCTTTCCGCCTGGGACTCGACCAACGGGGCATTCGTCTCGTGAGTATCCGAGCTCGCGTGGTGGTCGCAACGCGGTTCAATCAACTGGTGGACCGGTGGGGTGGGAAGGGGACCCTGTTGTCCCACGAGACGTTGCAGTTAATTCGCGACTTGGTCAGCCCGCTCGATGCCGAATCGGTCCTGGTCTGCTGCGACAAACATGGCGGCCGAGACCGGTATGGGGCGCTGCTACAACACCATTTTCCCGAACAGCGACTGGAAATCTGCCGCGAAGGCCGCGCCCTGAGTATTTACCGACTGGGGCCGCCGGCTGGCGGAATCGAACTGCGGTTTGCTGCCAAGGGCGAAACCTTCCTGCCGTCAGCGTTAGCCTCGATGGTGGCAAAATACCTGCGCGAATTGGCCATGATGGCCTTCAACCAATTCTGGCTACAACACGTGCCCGGCTTGAAACCCACCGCAGGGTACCCGGCCGACGCGCGTCGATTCTTCCAAGAAATCGACGCCGCTCGACAGCGATTGATGATCCCCGAACATCAAGTTTGGCGAACTCGATGAACGCATGGGGCGCCGGGTTTCCTCGAGGGCTTAGCGCCCCAGCACCGTGAACATGACGTGCCAGCCGCTACCGCCAACCAGCACACCCGGGACCTGTTCCGACGGATCCAATGGTCCGACTTCCCCGGCGCAGTAGCACCCGAACAGTGCCAGGTCTTCCCCCAAGGCCTGCCGGATGGCAGTCCATTCGTCCTCGGGGCGATGCAACCGGCCTCGTCGTCCGGCGCAATTAAAGGCCAGGACGCCCAGCGGCTGGCCGGTCATTTTGGCCAACGCCTCCGCCGCGCCGTCTTTGGCGGTTGCGATGACTTGATCGTTTTCCATGGCTTTCCGGCCCGACAGGCTGACCTGGAAATCGCCCGACAACATCAAGGCAACGGCGCTGTCAGCATAGGCTTTGCCTTGAAAGTAGACGTACGTCTGTCCCGCGTTCTTGTTGGCGCTGCCACCGGTGATCGGAAAATCAGGACCGACGACCTGCTGGACGCCTTCGACCAGGTACTTGTTCTTCGGCGAATGGGCATCGGCCAGCAGGATCATCAGACGATCCTGATCGGTGCGTTGCAGCTTGTCGGTCAACTGCTTCCCGACCGCGTGCAGCCGCTCCTTGATCAACGGCTCGCTGTCCTCGAACGTCAATCGAGCGACTTCCATTTCGGTGACCAGGGCGGCCGACACCGAGATGCCGTCGCCCGCGATCCCCAGCAGGCTGACCGAGTCGAATCCGGCGGTGCCGCGTTGCGTAAAGGAACCGTAGGTCGAACTGCCAAAGATGCGCTCTTTCGGAATGACCGAACCGATGCCTTGCAACAACTGCTGTTTCCAGGGCAGGTCTTCAAAGCACTCGGAGACCAGCACGGCCTGCAACGGCGCATCGCCGATCGCGGCCATCAGCTCCCGAGCCGCCGCCTCGCCCGCCGCCATCGGCTGGTCGTCCTGGTCCTCGACCAGCACGGTATGCATCAGAATCGAGCCGATTCGCCCTTCGTTCGCAGCTTCGCGATCCGCATCGTTGGCATGCATGGTGCCGGCCAGGCACCAAGTCACGCCGACGATCGCGGCGACCAAACCCGCCAAAAACGTGTGATAAAAGCTTTGCGTCATGACGATCGTTCTCCTTAGTATTTGGATGTGCAGAGTCCCCAACGGATCTTGTTGCCCAGCGGCGACACGTCTTGCCAGCAACCGCCCGCCCAGCGGTTCCAGGCGTGTGGGTCGCCCCGGTCGGGCCAGAGTTTCGCGTGATGTGCCAGATCGCGCAGCCCCGTGCCGTCGGGGTCGTGGACCAGGACCGAGAAAAAGAATTCACGGCCTGCGATGGGGAGAAGCGCATTGTCCAACAGTCGAAAAGGCACCGAGCATTCGTAGTAGGTGATCCCGTCGTTTCGCCAAACAGCTACCTCGACCTGATCGCACTCCAGCGAATCCAGCGGTCGGGGCCGAGCGGCTTCGTCTGGCCGCATCTCGGGGGTGACCAATCGAAAGCATTTGGCACCGCCGTCCTCCGTGGCCACCAGCAGGAACTCGAATCGCCCCGCCGCGGCCAGGTCCGGCGGCTGGTCTGGCGGCGGCACGGCGGCCAAGGCGAACTGGACCGCGTCGAACTGGATCGCGTCGAACGATGATCGGCCGGATGCGTCCCACGGGACCAACTCCTGCTCGTCGACCGCGACCAACAGACTGAAATGACGGCGGCTCCAGTAAGTGCTGATCGTCGTCTCCCGCTGGTCGGTTCGAAACGAAATCGGGATCGCATCGTCCCATTCGTCCGGTCGGCCGTCCACCTGGACTCGAAAATAGGGCGCACTGGCCACGAAGGTCTGTTGCCGATGGGTCGCTTGACCATCCGGCCCGATGGCGGTGATCTCGAACGGATAGCGGTTGGTTTCCAGGTTGCGCCCCCGCGCGATGTTGAATGCCAGCCGCTGCGTCTCGCCGGAATCCAAGCGGACGGTGCGGGTGTCAGGCGACAATTGCCACGACGGCGGCGGTCGCAGCACGATCTGGCCCTCCCAAGATGCGCTGCCCGCATTCTGCACCATCACCATCGCCAACGGACCGGTAGCAGGTGGAACCGTCAGCGTTTCTACTCGCATCCGGAACTCGTCCTGGGCCGCACAGACGATCGACCCAACCAAAATCCAACAGACAAGTACCCAATGACTCGGGGGCCTCGATGTTTTCCGGCTCACTTTAACTCAACCTCCTGGATGGACCTCCATGGACTGCCGACGGGAACCACGATCCATTATAATGGGTCCTAAACGGGAAAAAAAGGTGACAGGATCGCGATGTCGGATTCGCCAACAAACCAGCCTCGATTGACCTTTTCCGGGGGAACCCTGCTGCTGACCGGCGTTTCGCAAGCGATGGTCCGGCGGCAGCCTGAGTGGATGGCGATGGGGGCTACCTGGGATCACCGCGAATCGGCCTGGCGATGCGATGCGCTGTATCACCAGGCGGTCAAGACGCTGTTAAAGCATCTGCCCATCGCCGTCCAAGATGCCGTGCTCGAGGAAACGCCGATCGTCTGGCCCTGCGACCGAATGCCCGAGCTGCGCGACGAGCAGACACGAGCCGTCCGGGCGTGGGCAGTGCAGGGGCAAGGCGTGATCGTGATGCCCACGGGGACCGGCAAAACCGAAGTGGCCCTGGCGATCATGGCTCAGACCGCTGTCAGCACGCTGGTCGTCGCACCGGTGCGTGACCTGATGTACCAGTGGCATCGGCGCATCCTGGAGCGGTTGGGATACGATGCGGGGGTGATCGGGGACAATGTGTTCCGCGTTCGACCCGTTTCGGTGACGACCTACGACAGTGCCTACCTGCACATGGACCGGCTGGGAAATCGATTCGCTTTGGTGATCTTCGACGAATGCCATCACCTGCCGGGCCCACAGCGACGTGACGCGGCGCGGATGAGCGCCGCCCGGTATCGACTGGGGCTGACAGCAACCCCCCAGCGATCCGACGGGCGACACACGGATCTGCCTTGGCTGATAGGCCCGACCGTCTATGATTTGCCGCTGTCCGCCGCGACCGGCAAGACGCTGGCGGATTACGATGTGATCCGCATCCCCGTGTACCTCTCGCCCGACGTACAAGCCCGATACAACCGATACTCCGACGTCGTGCGACGCTACGTCCACCATCAACGACGGGAGAATCCGCAATTCACCTGGAAGGAGCTATGT
>SKVE01000306.1 GCA_007129635.1 Planctomycetaceae bacterium | reverse complement strand
CCGGGATCGTCGCCTGCTCCATCTTGTCGGTGGTGTAGTTCTTGTATCCGACGGTGACCATTCCGTCGATGTCCGAGATCATCCGCCGATCGCTGATCGGGCCGCCGATCACGTAAGAGCTGAGGTAGGTGACCACGGCGGTCGAGCCGACACATTTGGGCGGCGGCGCCTGCACATTGACCACCCAGCCCTTGCCGGCCACTTTTTCAAGCACCCGCGCCGAATCGGGCCACTCGATCTGGCCCTTCTTGACGCGCGTCTTCAGTCGCCGCAGGTAGGTGGCGCGGAACTTCTCGGCCAACACCTCGCGCTGCATCACTTCGTCGTCGGCCGAGATCGGCACCCAGCGGTCGCCGTCGAGCGACACGCCGCCGGCGGTCATCACGACGTGGGTGTGGACATGAAGCCCGAGTTGCTGGCCCCAGGTATGCAACACCTGGACCATGCCGATGCGGCAGCCGTAATGCCGCTCGGCGGTCCGCTGCAGCACGTCGCCGACGCAGTTGAAGTGTTGCTTGTAAAGCAGCCGTTGATTGTCCCGGATGACATCGTTGAGTTCGTGCGGCACCGTGAACACGACGTGCAGGTAATCGCAGTCGAGGCTCCACCGGACCAGGCGATCGCGCCACTGGCGGCGTCGCGGTCCGCTGCAGACCGGGCAGTGGCGGTTGCCGCAGGAGCGCAGCCAGAGTTGTTCGCTGCCGCAACTGTCGCAGCGGAAGGGCATCGCCCCGAGTTTCCCGGTGCCGCAGCGCGGGATGAAGCACATCGTGCGATTCGCTTGGGCGATTTGAGCCGCTTGGCCAACTTCCACGCCGACCGTCAACCAGTAACGCCCCAGCACGTCGGCGACGCTCGGCGGCGAGGGCGTCTGGGCGGCACCGCGAACGTTTAGGCAGGTTGGCGCCGCGGCGCTTCGGTTCGACAGTGGAGGACTTCCTTAAGAGTCGGCGGGGCCGCGCGCCGGCAATCCCGGCAAACTGTATCGCCGCCGCCGGCGGAGTTTACCGGAAATCAGCGCAGGTGTTGCCGCCGACGGTTGACAGGCCGCCGCTTGCAGGTCCTGATGATCAAGCACCGGTGTCACCGCACCGGGCGCGTCTCGACGCCGCAGCCGCTCCGGCTGGCGGCCCGGTCGGCTTCGCTGCTGACCACCACGCCTTCCGCTCCGGCCTCGTCGGCTGCAGGCACGTTGCCTTCAGGCCCAAGGCGTGCCGCCCCACTAACTGTTGTCGGCTGCCGCTGCGCGCCGACGTCCACAAGGAACTCGTGTCATGAACCAGCAATTGACCGAAGCGATCCTCGCCGCGCCGCTCCGCGCCGTGGCGGACTACTATGCCCAGTGCCTGGAGGGCAATGAGCGGGCCATGGACTTCGTGCGCGCCGAGCTGAAGTTCGACGCCGAACAGGCGTCGCGGCGGCGCATTGGCTTCTCGGATCGCTCGCTGGGCACCATGCTGCCGCACAAGCGGATCAAGAGCGGGCGCGAAGTTCGCCAGCTGCTGGTCTCGATCGGGCTTTACAAGGGCAACGGCCGCGAGACCTTGCGCGGCTGCGTGACCGTGCCGGTCGTTGACGAAAGCGGCAAGACGATCGCGATCCGAGGCTACCGACTCGATGCCGCGGCCGGCCAGCCGCCGATCGTCGTCGAGCGACAGTCGGCTGTAGAGCGACAGTCCCCTGTCGCTTGCGATGCGGCGTCTGTAGAGCGACAGTCCCCTGTCGCTACGAATGGTCAACCGGCACAGCCTTCAACCGTCAATCGGCAGGGGACTGCCGATCTACCACGGGCCGTAGAGCAACAGTCCTCTGTCGCTTGCGATGCAGCGACCGTCGAGCAACAGTCCGCGATCGCTCCGAACGGTCAACCGGCACAGGCTTCAACTGTCAATCGGCAGGGGACTGCCGATCTACCACCCGCCGCCGAGCCACCGACCGACGACGAACTGATCCTCGCCGAAGAACAGCTGCTGTTTCACTGCGACGACCGCCGCTGGCGCATCCGCGGGCTGGAAAAGAACGCCAGCCTGGTGCGGCTGCAAGTCAACCTGATGGTCAGCCGCGACGGCTTGATGCACCTGGACTGCCTCGACCTGGTCAAGGCCGCCGGCCGAGGCGCCTTCGTCAAGGCCGCCGCGGCCGAACTGTACGTCGACGAAGCGACCATCAAACGCGACCTCGGACGCTTGCTGATGAAGCTCGAAACGTTGCAAGCCGAGCGGCTGGCCGAACTCAAACGTCCCCGGAAGATTGAATTGACCGACGCCGAGCGAGACGAGGCGATGCAGTTGCTGCGCGACCCGCAGCTGCTCGTGCGGATCGTTGCCGACCTGGACGCTTGCGGGATCGTCGGCGAACGGACCGGCAAGCTGGCCGGCTACCTGGCCGCGGTCTCGCGGAAGCTCGACAAGCCGCTGGCCATCGTCATCCAGTCGTCCTCTTCGGCGGGCAAGACTTCGCTGATGGACGCCGTGCTGGCGATGATCCCCGAGGAAGACCAACTGCGGCTGTCAAACCTCACCGGCCAAAGCCTTTACTACCTCGACTCGGCCGACGTGCGGCACAAGATCCTGGCCGTCAGCGAAGGCGAGGGGATCAGCCAGGCGGCCTACGCATTAAAACTGCTGCAGAGCGAGGGACGGTTGAGCCACGCCACGGTCGGCAAGGGGGACAACGGCCGGATGACGACGCAGCGCTACACGGTCGAAGGCCCGGTCAGCCTGTTCCTGACAACCACCGCGCTGGAGGTCGACGAGGAACTGGTCAATCGCTGCCTGCTGCTGGCGGTCGACGAATCACGCGGCCAGACCAAGGCGATCCAGCGGCAACAGCGCAACGGCCAGACCTGCGGCGGCACGGCGATGCTGCGCCGCATCGAAGCGATCCGCCGGCTGCACCGCAACGCCCAACGCCTGCTCGAACCGCTGGCGGTGTACAATCCCTACGCCGCCCAGCTGACGTTCCCCAGCCACAAGACGCGGCTGCGACGAGACCACCTGAAGTACCTGACGTTGATTCGCGCCATCGCCCTGCTGCATCAACACTCCCGCCCGATCGAAACCGATGCCGAGGGAGTCCGCTACGTGAACGTGACGCCGCGGGACATCGCGGTCGCCGGCGCAATCGCCGCCGAGACGCTAGGGCGAAGTCTCGACGAGTTGCCGCCGCAGACGCGAAGCTTCCTGGGACGGCTCGACGAGTTCGTCGTCCGCAGCTGCCGGGAACAGGAACTGCGGCGGAGCGAGTTCCGCTTCACTCGCCGCGACGTGCGGGAAGCGCTGGGCTGGACCGACTGGCAGAGCCGCACGCACTTGGACAAGCTGCTGGAGCTGGAGTATCTGGTGATCCATCGCGGCAGCAACGGTCGGCGCTACGTCTACGAGTTGCTTTACGACGGCGGCGGTCGTCAAGGTCAACCGTTCCTGCCCGGTCTGGTCGATCCGGAGCGGTTGCAGCCGCCGACGCACCCCCAAGGCTGGGCTGACGCCGCGGCCAAGGCGAGCCACCTTGAGGTACCTTGAGGGTAGCTTGTGGGTACCTTGAGGGCAGCTTGAGATCACGGTAACTGCCGACCGATGCACGGGTTAAGTGCGAAAATCGGGAAACCTTGAGCGAAACAGGCGCAAGGCCCGTGTCGGCAGGTCGCAATCATAAGTGCAGATCGGCCGGTCGACGCCTGGTTCGCCCGTTGCGTCACCGCTGAATGTCCAAGTACCGGGCCGGCCAAACCGCCGTCTTCTCCAACGCCCCTGGTTGATCCGGCCGAAGCCAATCCGTTCCCCCAATCCCTCAAGGGCTCCGCGGCAAGACGGCCTGCACCGCCGCAAGCGCCGACTCAAACCGCTTCGCGCCGGCAAACCCCACGCGGAGCGATGGGGCCTACCAAGCGCCGCTTCACCGCCTCACCGCTCTCTGCTCTCCGCTCTTCGCTCTCCCCGTTCCCTTCCCCGTCGGCAGCAGCTGTCCGAGCCTGCGCGCCGACACAACCCCGGAGTCCGTCATGTCCGACCGTCACACCTTCGAAGCATCGTTGTCCCGCTACTTCCTGGCCCTGCGGATCGCCAACTGGTCGCCGCAGACGCTTGATCGCCGCCGCTACTCGCTGGGCCGCTTCATCGCCTGGGCCCAAGATCGCGGCGTCGAATCAATCGGCGACGTCACCCCCGAGGTCGTCGAAGCGTATCGTCGATCGCTGTTCCATGCTCGCAACCCCCGCACCGAACGGCCGCTGCGCTTCGCCACCCAGGCCAGCTACCTCACCGCGCTGAAGCACTGGTTCGGCTGGTTGGCCGAACAGGGCTGGCTCGCCGGGGCCGATCCGACCGAGAAGCTGCAGCTGCCCAAGGCCGAGCGGCGGCTGCCGGCCGCCTACCTGTCGCTGAACGAAGTCGAAACGCTGTTGGGCATCGTCGACCTGAGCACCCCGTCGGGAATTCGCGACCGCTCGATGCTCGAAACGCTTTACGCAACCGGGATGCGCCGCGCCGAGCTGATCGCATTGAACCTCGACGACATCGACCGCGACTTGGCGTTGGCCGTGATCCGGCAAGGCAAGGGTCGCAAGGACCGCGTGGTGCCGCTGGGGCGTCGCGCCCTGGGCTGGCTCGAAAAATATTTGGCAGATGCACGCCCGGCGCTACTGCATGACGCCAGCGATGCGATCTACCTGACCACGCGCGGCAACCGCTTCCATCCGGGCAACCTCACGGCGCTGGTGCGCAGCTACCTGGACGCGGCCGGGATCGCGCGTCGGGGCAGTTGCCACATGCTGCGGCACACGGCGGCGACGTTGATGCTTGAGGGCGGAGCGGACCTGCGGAGCATCCAGACGCTGTTGGGGCACGAGAGCCTGAACACCACGCAGATCTACACCCACATCACCATCCAGCGGCTGCGCGAGGTGCACGATAAGACGCACCCCGGGGCCAAAGACCGGCCGGCCGCTCCGCCGCCAACAGACAAAAATCCTTCTGAGGACGAGAAAAACGGCGAGCAAAACTGACGCGGCGGCTCTACAATGGCGGACATGGTCGCGTCAGCAGCAACGAGCCGTCCACCGCATCGAGCCCGGGCGCCGAAGTGTCCGGGCTCTTCGTCGTGCGCCGCCAATCCGAACCGCCTGGCTTGCATCGATCGCAACCAACAGTACAGTGTCACCGCACTGACGAACGCCAGCGGTACGATCACCGAGCGATACACGTACACCGCCTATGGGCAGGCGACGTTCTTCGACGGTAGCGGAACGGCGATTTCTGCCTCGGCTGAAAGCAACCGTTACACCTGCACCGGCCGCGAGTGGGATCAGGGGCTGAACCTCTACCACTACCGGGCCCGCATGTACGATGCCATCAGTGGACGGTTTTGCTCCAGAGATCCAATTCAGTTCTATGGAAGCCGGTGGAATCTTTACAAACTCGCGAAGGGGCGCGCAACGGTGTGGCTCGATCCGACTGGACTTTTGCCTTGCACGAGTCCGTGCGATCTGAATCAGGCTCCTGCGAACAACGTTATAAACGATATTGTTAACGAAGCTCTTGGGAGTAGACACGGTAGGCCTATCCGTGATGTCCTCGTCGACGCGTTGATAACAGGCACTCTGACCGAGACAGGCATTGAACAAGACTTGCGATCACAAATGAACTCTGGTGACAGGTGCATCAAGAGCGGCGACGATGGAACGTCACCGGTAATGGTTTTGCAATGCGGTAGTGACCGGTTCTGCGTAGGGACTGATAAGATCGGACACTTTTTCGAGGAAGGCCTGGCGTACTACGACATTGCAGTAACACACGGACACGGTCTTGATTATGCGGTTGCATGGGGAGAATGGACCGAAGGTCTCGTTCCGAACGGGATGGATGCAAATATGTGGGAGTTCCTCCACAACCAAGTTGGGCAAATCACGTTCGATATGGCCCCTGGTCCAACGGCCAAGCCAGGGGGGAGCGCATGGCCGGCTTCTTACCTTGACTGGTTCGGGTGGTTTGGTGACTCAGGTAAAGACCCCAAGGGTGATGCAAGCCCGGCGGATTTAGCAGCGAATCTCTCAGGATATGACTTCTGGGACCGGCTTATGAATTCGCCCGAAGGCCGCCCACCTCAATTCGACATTTGCGATTTTGTCCACCCAGGTTGGGATCACCTTCGCAATCCCAATAAGGCCGGTGAGCCACGTGGCGCTAATCCACCTAGGAAACCAAGGCGATAGGAGAGCTGGCATGAAGTACCCAATAATCGCTTCACTTACCCTGCTGAGTTTTGCTGCCCCGGCGTCACCTGGGTATTCGCAAGAGATTGACGTTGGTCTTGACGCACCCGTCGACTGGAAAGTGCATCACCGCGCGCATGTGTATATTGGGTGCAGCGGGTGGATTGGAAGCATGCCAGCGTTTCGCGACATCCTAAGTAACGACTGCTGCTCGGGCCTGGACGATCAAGGCGCACAAACTGAGAGTGAAATCTGGGAGATCAACTTTGTTAGTTACGACCGAAACACGCCGCCACTTGAATTGCGACACCTTGAGTCGTTCCCGAACTTAAGGATGTTGGCCATTTTTGATGGTCGTCGGCTAGGTGATTCTGCTTGGGGAGATATTGCGAAAAAGAAAGATTTAATCGCGCTGATCGCCCCGACAGCGAAAATGAAAGACGAGGATTTGAGCATCCTGCAGGGTCTCGAGGAGCTTCGTATTCTTGATATTTCTATGAGCGACATTACCGATGCAAGTATTGAAACGTTGTCGACATTCAGAAACCTACGTGCTTTGAACATTAGCGGGACGCAAATGACATTGCGTGGTGGGGAGAAGTTGCGAGGCATGCTTCCGCGGTGCTGGGTGTCGTTTTATCCTCCGATTTATGGTCCACGCAGTCAGTCGAACTGGGCCCCTTACATGCGTGAGTTGGATCGTGAAAACGAAGACGCCGATAAATAGGTCCTGTCAAATTGCAGAGAAGCACGGTTGCCTTCTTGATTGCCCGGTTGGGCGGGGAGGTGGGTCCAAAGAAATTTTGCCGAACTGAGTAGAGGCAAAAAATCGTGCTTTGCTTATAGTCAAGCTGGAGGAAGCGCAATCCGCGCAGTTCCCGGTTCGGGGGCAAGGCGTCACCGATTTCTTTCTGCGGTTGAATCGGGCGGGTTGGCGACTTGCGATCCAAGAGGTGATGGAAGGCACGGGATTTGGCAGTGAACCTCACAGGGACGACCTTTTTAGATCGGATTCTACATTTACCCGAAGGCAGCTCGCCGTGAGGCGATATTGATATTAGAGCCTGCTCGGAAACGGCATGGCGTATATATTTATAGGGTTTTTAGGGCATGCGACGGTCGTAATTGTCAGTGGCGGCCTATGCTACGGGGAGAATCCATTAGGAATCGCTGCCGTTTTCCGACGCTGGCCCGTTATCGTTGCGGGTTGTCCCCGAACTGCGATTTTGCTTCAAGTTCTTTTCCGAAAAGCATTTGAGTCAGGGCGGGATCCCGAACGGGCTCTTGGCGATTTTGCTCATTCAGCACTAAGGGTTGGATCCGCTCTGCATTCCCGATGTGGCTGTTGAAAAGCGTGACGTTAATCCACCGAGGAACCATGGCGATAGGAGAGCAGTCATGAAGTGTCTTTGGGTCGCCTGTTATGTTCTGGCGAGTTTTTTTAGGCCGGTGTCGACTGGGCACGCGCAAGAGAATCGTCTTGATCCTGAGATACCTGGAGATTGGAAAGTCCACCATGACGCACGTGTGTACACGGAGTGCGGCGGCTGGATAAGAAACATGACAGAGTTTCGGGATATCCTAAATAACGACTGTTCTCCAGATCCACGCGAGAAAGACGCTTATTTCAAGGACAAAATAGGGGAGATTACCTTTTTTAGTTTTGAACGAAACACACCGCCACTTGAGTTGCGGCATCTTGAGTCGTTTCCAAACCTAAGGATTTTAGCGATATTTGATGGCCGCCGGCTAAGTGAGTCTGCTTGGGGAGATATTGCTAAAATCGAGAATTTGGTAGCTTTGATCGTCCCGACAGCTAAAATGAAGGACGAGGATTTACGTGCCCTCCGGGCTCTCGAGGATCTTCGTATTCTGGATATTTCAATGAGCGACGTTACCGACGCAAGTATCGAGATATTGTCAAAATTCAGAAACTTGCGCGTTTTAAATATTAGTGGTACGCGAATGACACTGCGTGGTGGGGAGAGGTTGCGAGGTATGCTTCCGCAGTGTACGGTATCATTTTACCCCCCGATTTACGGGCCACGCAGTCAGTCGAGCTGGGCCCCTTACATACGTGAGTTGGAGAGCGAAGACGAAGACGACTGTAAATAAGTTCCATCAAATAGCCCCACCCGATGAGTTGCAGGTTCAGGACGGACCTTGAGCCGGTGTGGGG
>SKVE01000675.1 GCA_007129635.1 Planctomycetaceae bacterium | reverse complement strand
CGATGGGTGGGCAGCACCACCATGCCAGGATCACTCATGCTGACACACATGGCCAGCACGAAATTCGCAGGATGTTCGGGGTCCAGGCTTTCCACCGCTGCCAATTGGTCGCGGTAGTTGCAGGCCGTCTCGTAACGATGGTGCCCGTCGGCGATAAACAGAGGCCGCGAACTCAACAGACCCATCACCTCGCCGATCACGTGAACATCGGTTACCGACCACATTCGATGTACGACGCCCAGATCATCGGTTGCCTCCAGCGGCGTGCGTCCCACGATCGCTTGTTCCAGCAGCATTTGTGCCGCGTTCTCATCGTCGGGATACAGGCCAAACACTTGGCTCAAATTGGCTCTGCAGGCCTTCATCAACCTCAAACGATCCGCTTTGGCAGACGCATGCGTTTCCTCGTGTGGGTAGATACTGCCCTCGCCAAAGCGTTCCAGACGAACTCGCGCCATGAAGCCACGCCGCAGCAACTGCTGGCCCCGGTCCTCGAACTGCTGGTGATACACGTACAAGCCCGGATCGGGATCGGTTTGCAGTACACCGTCACTTCGCCACTGCTTGAAGAACTGAGCCGCCCGCTGGTACCGATGATGCGTTTCGTCGTCCGCGAACTGCTCGCGATTCAAAATCAACCGCACCACGTTCAGCGGATGGCGGTCGTACAACTGTTCCTGCATTTGGGGGCTGATGACGTCGTACGGCGGCGCCACCACGTCGCACAGCGCCCCGACGTGTCCCAAATCATAACGCAGGGCGCGGAAAGCTTGGATGTCTGGCATGGATTCTCAATACCGGTAGTGAGCTGGCTTGAAGGGGCCCTGGACGGGAATCCCGAGGTACTGGGCCTGGGTCTCAGTCAAGGTCGATAGTTTCGCACCCAGCTTGTCCAAGTGCAACCGGGCTACCTCTTCGTCCAGCCTCTTGTCCAGCACATACACGCCCACCTCGCGAGGCTTGGTCCAGAGATCGATTTGAGCCAGCGTTTGGTTGGTGAAGCTGTTGGACATCACAAAGCTGGGATGCCCGGTCGCACAGCCCAAATTGACCAACCGACCCTCGGCCAGCAAATAGATCGTATGCCCATCGGGAAACGTGAACGCATCCACCTGGGGCTTGATCTGCGTGCGCCGGATTCCCGGCCAAGCTTCCAACTCGGCAACCTGAATCTCGTTGTCGAAGTGACCGATGTTGCAGATCACCGCCTGGTCCTTCATCCGTGACATGTGATCCGCTGTGATCACATCGCGATTGCCCGTCGCCGTCACATAGATATCCGCGTACGGCAGCGCGTCTTCGACCGTCGTTACCTTGTATCCAGCCATGGCGGCTTGCAATGCACAGATGGGGTCGACTTCCGAAACCCAAACCTGGGCCTTCTGACCGGCCAATGATTCGGCCGATCCCTTGCCGACATCGCCAAAACCGCAGATCATCGCGATCTTGCCCGAAATCATCACATCGGTAGCTCGATTGATCCCATCGATCAACGAGTGGCGACACCCGTAGACGTTGTCGAACTTGGATTTCGTCACCGAGTCGTTCACATTGATCGCAGGGACCAGCAGTTCGCCTCGTTCCAGCATCTGGTACAGCCGATGCACGCCGGTGGTCGTCTCTTCCGAGACACCTCGCCAAGCGTCGACTACCCGGTGGAAAAACTGAGGATCTTCCTCCAACCTTTCGCGGATCACCCGGTTGACGATCACCAATTCCTTGTTGTCCGTAGGCTCGTCCAGGATGCTCGAGTCCAGCTCGGCCTGATATCCGCGATGGATCAACAGCGTGGCATCGCCGCCGTCATCGACCACCAGATTCGGCCCGCTGCCGTCTGGCCACGTCAAGGCACGCCTGGTGAACTCCCAATACTCGTCCAACGTTTCGCCTTTGAACGCAAAGACGGGCGTCCCGCCGGCGGCGATGGCCGCAGCCGCATGGTCCTGAGTCGAGAAGATGTTGCACGAGGCCCAACGGACATCGGCCCCCAATTCCTTCAGGGTCTCGATCAGCACGGCCGTTTGGACCGTCATGTGCAACGAGCCCATAATGCGAGCGCCCGCGAGCGGTTTCTGCGGACCGTATTTTCTTCGAGTCGCCATCAGGCCTGGCATCTCGTGTTCGGCCATGGCGATCTCATGACGCCCAAAATCCGCTAGGTCAAGATCTGCAACAACGTAGTCCAACTCCGCAACAACACTCATCGATTCTTTCCCATGAATAAGAAATGCTTTCGCCGTTAAGCACCGTTCGAGAAATAACTGTCAAATGTCCCACGCCCCTCGTGGGAGAGGGCAGGGTGAGGGGGCAGAAAATGCGTCAGTTATTTCTCGAACGGTGCTAAGGCGGTTTTTTCGTCGTGACATGATAGACCGCGACCAGCCGTTGAACAACTCCCCCACCATTTTGGAGTCGTCAACTCGGTATTCGGTCCATCAATCGATCTCACGCCAGACGCTGCGCGCAGCATCCACGAAGGCCCGGACCAGTTCCGCGTCCTTGCGACCCGGGTGGATCTCGACGCCGCTGGCCGTGTCGACAGCCGCTGGCCTCGCCATACGGATCGCCTCACCGACGTTATCAGCTCGTAAGCCTCCGGCCAGCACGACCGGGATGGGAGCCACTTGATCTTGAAAGGCGGGCACGGCCGACCAATCCGCCGTCTTGCCCGTCCCACCGTACTCGCGGGGATCGTAGGCATCGATCAAAACGGCCTCGGGCACCGCAGATCGGGCTCGGCAAAATTGCAGATACTCTATCTCCTGCTGCAAGTCCCGCTCTCTTGGTCGAAAAGCTCGCAGGACGCGACGAGGTGCCAAGCTCGCGATGATTTCCGGCGATTCGTCGCCATGCAATTGCAACCAGTCCAATCGCAGATGTTCGGCCAGATCGCACATCTGGCTGACGGAAGCGTTGACAAACACCCCCACGCGGGTTGTATTGTCGGGCAGGCAGCGACTGATTTCTTCTGCTTGGCGCTGGGTGACATAACGTCGACTGGACGGGTAGAAGTTCAGGCCCAGGGCGTCGGCACCGGATTGGGCGACCATCATCGCATCCTGGACGCACGTGACGCCACAGATCTTGATCCGAAACATCTGGTTCCACCTTTGACGATTTGTTGGATTCTCGGGAATGCAAGGCCGATGAAACCTTTGAGGATGTTACGACCCAGGTTGCGAAGGACACCCCAGAGATGAAGCGATTTCTTTTGATGACCGTTTTGGCGTTCCTGTTGCCCCTACACGTCGGCTGTCTCCGCCATCAGACGCGCCCCGCGCATTCGGGTTGCGCGTGCCCTGGTGGCGGTCTGGTTGGTCAATCGATCGGCGGCAACGCGGCTTATGCGATCCAGGAAACCCAGGGCTGGCGACATCATGCGCCACAGACGGGGCCAGCAGGTCCACCCGTTGGGACGTACGCGTACCCATATTACACGGTGCGAGGACCACGCGATTTTTTGGCCAACGATCCACCCAGTATCGGCCACTAGACCGCTCGCAACCCGAAGCTTTCGCAGGCTTCGGGTTTTTTTATTTCTTGCCCGGATCTGGTCGTCGCCGCTGGCGATGACCAAGGGGGGCAATCAATCCCGATACCGACTAACGCAGATGGTAACATTCTGGCCGCCGAAGCCGAAGCTGTTGTTCAACGCGACTTCGCATCGGGCAGGACGCGCCTCGTTCGGTACGTAGTCCAAATCACAGTTGGGATCGGGGTTTTCGTAATTGATCGTGGGTGGCAAGACCTGATCGCGGATCGCCAGCAGACAAACGATCAACTCGGTCACCCCCGCCGCAGCGATCAGGTGGCCCATCATGCTTTTGGTACTGGAGACGGGAACCTGCATGGCTCGCGGGCCGAACAGAACTCGGCATGCCACCGATTCGACTCGATCATTGACGGCCGTGCTGGTGCCATGAGCGTTGACATAATCGATGGCATCGGGAGTTAGACCAGCGTCTTTGATGGCCATACTCATGCAACCGATCGCCCCGCGACCTTCGGGATGAATGTCGGTGATCCGGTAGGCATCGGCCGTGGAACCGTATCCAAGGATTTCACCATGAATGGGTGCGCCCCTGCGTTTCGCATGTTCCAGTTCCTCCAGCACGATCATCGCGCCGCCCTCGCCCAACACAAAACCGTCCCGCAAACGATCGAAAGGGCGCGAAGCCCGCTGGGGCTCGTCGTTTCGCGTTGACAACGCGGTCAGCAGATTAAAGCCGGTCACGCCGAAGGGGTGGATCATGCTGTGCGTCCCGCCGGAAATCATCGCATCGGCATCGCCGCGGCGGATGATCTCCGTCGCTTCGCCGATCGCCTGACTGCTGGCCGCGCACGCGGTCAAGCAATTCACATTGGGGCCCTGAGCATTAAACATAGCGGCCACATGCCCGACCGGAACACTCGGTTCTTGCTCCAATTCCGCCATCGGTTGCAGCGTATCCATGCCAGCGCGGATGAAACGCGTCAAATTCAGCCCGTCGGGTTCCAACGCGGCGGTCATCATCCGGCTGAAGGAGATGAAATCTTGATTCCCCTCCCCGGCGCCAAGGTAGACGCCCAACCGTCGCGGGTCGAGTTTCGCATCCAGGATTCCCGAACCACCGACGGCTTGTTTTGCGGCACCGATGGCAAACTTGGTGTGCCTGCCTCGATCCGTCCAACGCTCGGGATCTTCCACCACTTGGGAGAAATCCCAATCTTTGATTTCCGCCGCGATTCGGGTGGGAAAACTGCTGGCATCGAAGATCGTGGTGTAACCGACCCCCGAACGTCCTTCTTTCAAACCATCCCACATCGTTTCGATATCGTGCCCCATCGGATTGATGACACCGACACCAGTGATAACCACACGTCGCCTCATCGGCCATTTCACCTTTCATCTCGCACGGGGTCACGGGGATTGCTTCGCACAACGTTGCCGCTCGGTATCCAACCACCGTCGCTCGGCATCCAGCATGTGCTCAGGCACTTCGATGGGACGGCCATCCGACCGAATCCCCACTTCGAATAAACGGTACGATCGTAAGATACCCAAATATTCGGCCGGATCATATAACTGGATGCCTGCAAAACGTTCATCCAAGTGGGCAAACACCACGTCGGCTTCCGCCATCAGTAGGCCATCCAGGTGAGCTGTCGAATGAACCAAGGCGCCTCGCGCTTGGAAGGACTGGATCTCGCTGGTGTAAATCAGTTGATCCCCGGGCGTCGCATAGTCGTGAAAGAGAATCTTGCCTACTTTGGCGAGAACAACTCGTTGCAGAAAACCTCCACTCTCGGCCACAAGCAAACCGCCTGTATGAGCCATCCCCTCGAGGATCAGTGACCCGGGCATGATCGGCATGGATAAGGCGTAATCAGGGATTTGCTCCTCCGCGTAGCTCACGTTCTTGACTGCGACTGCGCGACGTCCGCTCTCGAATTCCAAGAATCGATCGATCCAGAACCAGCGCATGGCGGGCACATCCAAACCGGAATGAACAGTTATCTGACCGCAGGGAACTGACGACACGAAGCAGGTCGGGAGTCGTTTTCAGGCAACGAAGCACCAGACGGAGACTTCTTGCCCGAAAACGACTCCCGACCTCCCCCAAAACGCCACACGGATCTTCTTGACGTCCCTAAGTCGACCGCACCGTCCGATCAGTCCTCACAATCTGCGAGCAACGCGATTAGTTGGCATTGACTTTGCTGACCACATAACGGCACAGGTCGTCGACCGTCAACATGTTTCCAAATTCCTGGACCGCCGGATTTTCCTTGAACTTCGACAGATCTGCAAACGGCATGCGTTTCTCCAGTTCTATCAGACCTGCTTCGGTGACCTTTCCGTCTTGAACGTATTCGGCGCTGGTCAACACATCATCGGGAAACAGTTCGGCCCGTGGTATTTCGATTCCGAATGCTTTTTCCAGTCGAAACACGATGTCCAAAAAGTCGATGGATTCGGCCCCCAAGTCACCCACCATCGTGGACTCGGGAGTCACCTCGTCGTCGTCGACTCCTAAGGCGTCGACCAGCGCGGTTCGGACTTTTTCGAAAACTTCTTCATGGGTTGGCATCAATCAACTCCGTCTTAATAAGGTACAAAACTACCACTCCTGAGTTATTTCTTATTCTCGGGTGTGGTTTGTGCATTGCAGCATTTCCAAATGCTGCCGCATTTTCAACCGAGCGTACTCGTCTCGGGCCGCTCGCCCTGGCAGCCGATCACTGACGTTGAATCGCTCCAGCACCAGTTTCCCGCTGATCACTTTTCGCTGGCCGACCGTTCCCCATGCCTTTAAGATGGCCAACGAATCTTGCATGTTGACCAACTCGCAATGGACCTCCAGTCTTTCCCCGGGTTCCATGAAATCGGTATACTTGACGTTTCTGGCTTCCTTCAGCAGGATGGTCGAGTGCTGAAAATTCTCCGTTGCAGACACCAGCAGTGCGCTGGCCTGATACATGGCTTCGAGCATCAGGACCCCCGGCATGACCGGAAAACAAGGAAAATGATCTTGCAAATACTCTTCTGTCGGAGACAAAATTTTTACGACCGAGATACTGCGGCCCGGTTTAAGATCGGAGATTTGGTCGATCAAGGTGAACCGCATGGCCCTTCTCGTTATATTCGGGCGCGTCACGTACCGAATTCTTTCGTGGTCGGCAGAAAGCCGGTTAGTATACTTAGCGCAATTCCCCTACACAACTCAGATTTCACGTGTCAAGCCGCAAATGTTTCAAAGTGCGAGCTTGACAGTTAGGATGGTGGTCCATGCGAAAGGGAGTCGCCGTATCCCCCGGAATTGCTGTCGGGACAGCGTATTGTGCCAATAAACTATTCCTGCCGCCCGCTGCGCCATCAGCGGGCGAGGTCGATATCCAGACCGAATTGTCACGGTATGAAGCCGCCCGGTGGCGAGCCGAGGAGGATCTGATCGTCATCCAACAGAAGGCTGAGCAACAGTTGAGCCAAAGCGATGCGTCGATCTTCGATGTTCATCGGGCGATTCTCAGCGATACTTCGCTAGTCGATCGCATCCAAGAGGGGATCATCCAGAACAAACTGACGGCTCAGGGGGCCCTACACCACGCTTTAGAACTGTACAGCGACGCGTTTTCCAAGTTCAATGACAGTTATTTCCGGGAACGACTGACCGACATCCAAGATGTCCTCCAGCGTGTCGAGCGGCATTTGCAGAACGATTCGGTCGAGCAGGACGACCTGCTTCCAACGAACCCCGTTATTCTGGTGGTGGATGAGCTCCTGCCTTCCCAGGTGGTCGGGATCGACGCGTTGAAGATACGTGGGATCGTGACCCGATGCGGTTCGGAAACCAGTCATGCGGCGATTGTGGCTCGCGGCCTGGGCATCCCCGCTGTTTCTGGGATCGAGGATATCCTGGAGATCGTCAAGACGGGCGACCATCTGGTGGTCGATGGCCGAGAGGGCTTAGTGATCATCGATCCCGACGCCGAGGCGCAGGCTGCTTACTTGAAATTGGAGCGGGAATTCTTCGATTTTAAGGATCATCTGGTCGAGAATCGCGATCTCCCGGCCGAGACGGCTGGCGGTGTACCTGTCGAGTTGCTGGCGAACGTGAACAGCGTTTCAGACGCCGAGGCGGCCCGGGCGATGGGGGCAACGGGTGTCGGGTTGTTTCGTACCGAGTATCTGTACTTGACGCATCCCACTGTGCCCGGTGAAGAAGAGCAGGTGAAGCTGTACGTCGAGGTGATCAAGGCCGCTCCTGCCCATCGCGTAACGATCCGCAGCATCGACTTGGGCGGTGATAAGACCCTGCCGTTCTTGGGCCGGATGCATCGCGAATCGAACCCGTTCATGGGCTGGCGAAGTATCCGATTATGCTTCGAACACCCCAACTTCCTGCTACCTCAACTGCGAGCGGTCATGCGAGCGGCCGCCATCACCCAGGAACTGGGCGGCGAAGTGCGGCTGATGTTCCCCATGATCACCACCTTGGAGGAGATCATCGAGGTGAAACGCGTGGTGCGGGACGCCCAGCAGCAGTTAGACGCGGAACAAAAGCCGTACACTCGGGTCCCGTTGGGGATGATGCTGGAGGTTCCCGCCGCAGCGATCTCCATCGACCTGATGCTGGACGAGGTGGATTTCGTGTCGATCGGTTCGAACGACCTGGTGCAGTATTTGATGGCTGCCGATCGAGACAATCCCAAGGTGGCCCATCTATGCCAGCCGTTGGCCCCGCCGGTCCTTCAGATTTTGAATAAGGTGATCCGAGCCTGCTTGGACGCCGGCAAACCGGTGACCCTGTGTGGCGAGATGGCCGGGCACACCATGTCCTATGCCGTCTTGTTGGGCATGGGATTGCGCAGTTTCAGCATGAGCCCGGCGCTGATCCCGTACATCAAGGAAT
>SKVE01000833.1 GCA_007129635.1 Planctomycetaceae bacterium | reverse complement strand
TGGCGAGGAGAAGAGTTCACGGTATCAAGCGGCGTTGAAGCGGTTTACGGATCGGTGGGGCGACCACGAAATCGCCGCTCGAGCTTTGCACAACTGGGCGACGGTCCTGCATGATGAAGGCGACTGGGTCCAGGCTCATCAACTGGCTGTCCGAGGCCGCAATGCGTTCCCGGACAGCATCGGCGGACGACGCTGCTTTAATCTAGTCGAGCAGATCGAGGCCAAGTCGTCTGCGGTCAGCACGGAGCGAGTTTGGAACGAGCCGATCCCCAAGATTTCGGTCAGCTACCGCAACTTGGACAAGGTGTATTTTCGAATGCTGCCAGCCGATTACAAGCAGCTTCTGAAGACCTCGCTGCATCGGCCCGAGCACCTGGATATGCCGCAGCGCAAGGAACTGCTGAAGCAAGAGCCCGTACACCAATGGTCGGTGGAATTGCCTGCAACCGACGATTTCCAGCAGCGAACCGAACAGATCGAACCGCCGCAGGACATCGAGTCCGGATTCTACTTCCTGGTTTCCAGTCACGACCCGGAGTTCAGCGAAATCGAGAACATGGTGATGTTCACCGATTTCTGGGTCAGCGATCTGGCGCTGGTTGTTCGATCACGCAGCGATCGGCGCGATACGGAAGGGTTCGTGCTGGAGGCCATCACCGGCCAGCCTTTGAGCGGTGTTCGCGTGCAAGCCTGGTATCGCGAACCTCGCGGAAGACGCTCGGCCGGTCCAACGACAACGACCGACGACCAAGGTCGGTTCGTGCTGAAGACGGATCCCCAGAAGGGATTTCTGATCTATGCCAGTCATGAAGACCAGGCTTTGGCTTCCTCGCGCGATTACCTGGACCGCTTGTATTCGCGAGATCCGCGTGTCGACGAACGGACGATTTTCTTTACCGATCGATCGCTGTACCGGCCCGGGCAGACGATCCAGTACAGGGGACTGTGCATCCGCGTCGATCAGCAGCGAGATGATTACGCGACGATCGCCAACCGCACGCTGACCGTGATTTTCGATGATCCCAACGGCAAAGAGGTGGCTCGCCAACAGCACCGCACCAACGATTACGGATCGTTCAGCGGCAGCTTCACCGCTCCGCGAGATCGGCTGATGGGTCGGATGACGATCCGTGTCGAGGGCCATCCTGGGGGTGCTTCCCAAGTGAGTGTCGAGGAGTACAAGCGGCCCAGGTTCCAGGTATCGCTGGACAAACCGCAGGTCGCGGCCAAGTTGAATTCCGAGGTGGTCCTGACGGGCCATGCGACCGCTTATACCGGGGCACCGATCAACGATGCTGGTGTTCGCTTTCGCGTGGTGCGCGAGGTCCAGTATCCGATCTGGTGGCGCTGGTTCTATGGTTGGCTGCCGCCGCAGACCAGCAGCCAGGAAATCACCCACGGGTCGGTTACGACCGGAGCCGATGGTTCGTTTGAACTGCGGTTTATCGCTCGTCCGGACCTGTCCGTCGCCGAAGACGGCGACCCGGTCTTTCAATACACGGTTTACGCCGACGTCACCGACGGCACCGGCGAGACTCGATCGGCACAGCAGGTGGTTCGCGTCGGATATACGGCGTTACAGGTGGCGATCACGGCCGACGATTGGCAGACGGTTGACCAGGCGGTGAATGTCTCGGTGCGTGCGACCACGCTGGACGGCGAGGGCCAATTGGCGGAAGGTTCGTTGAAGATTCATCGCCTGGTCCCTCCGGACCAGGTCCATCGCGCCCCGTTGGCTCCGCAAGTTCGACCTTATCGACCGCTGCCGCGCCCCGGTGTTCGCGGCAGCGGGTCCGAGTCGGACTCGTCGGAAGCCGATCTTTCGGATCCCGCCAACTGGCCGTTGGGCGAAGTGGTCGACGAGCGAGGCTTTACCACCGATGCCGGTGGTCGAGTCCAGTATGTGTTTCAGTTACCGGCGGGCGTCTACCGCGCGGTGGTGGACACGCAGGATCGTTTTGGCCGACCGGTGAAGAGCTTTTTGCCGATCCGGGTATTGGATCCGGCCGCCGAACAGTTTGGGATCAAGATTCCTTACTCGGTCGACGCGCCCACCTGGACGGTCGAACCGGGCGACGAGTTTCAGGCTTTTTGGGGTTCCGGCTATGACCAGGCGCGAGCTTTCGTCGAAGTCGAGCATCGCGGCAAGATCCTGCAGGCCTCCTGGACCGACCCGGAGCGAACTCAAGTTCCTGTTACCCAAGAGGTGACCGAAGCGATGCGTGGCGGGTTCACGGTACGGGTGACGATGGTGCGAGAAAACCGCGCCTACCTCACCTCGCGCCGAGTCGATGTGCCCTGGTCCAACAAGAAGCTGACGGTTCAGTGGGAACGATTTGTGTCCAAACTGGGGCCGGCCGATGAAGAGACCTGGACGGCCATCATCACCGGCCCGGACGCTCGGCAAGCTGCGGCGGAGATGGTGGCGACGTTATACGACGCGTCGCTGGATGCCTACTTGCCGCACGGGTGGATGACCGCGTTGAACGTCTTCCGGACCGATTCCAGTTCGCTGAGCACTCAATTCGAAAACCAGTGGAAGGGCCTGCAGCACCTGCACGGTCATTGGCCGCAGCAGGGCAAGGACGGATCGCTGGCCTATCGTTCGTTCCCGCCGGAGTTGGTCGCGAACCTTTGGGGATTCATGTTCCCTGGCGGTCGCGGCGGCGCATTCGGCGCGCCGATGCGTGCGATGAGTCGTATGGGAGGGGAGAATATGTTCGCGGCGCCGGAAGCCGAAATGGCCGCGCCAGCGATGATGGACGCCGCGGTGGCAGACGACGCCGGAGCACCGGCCGAAAAACAATTCCAGCAAGAACGATCCGAGGTGCTGGCCAGCGGCGAAACGGCGGATGGTCCGGCTCCGCCTCCGGAAGTCGACCTCAGCCAGGTCACCGCTCGCCAAAACCTGAACGAAACGGCCTTCTTCTTCCCGCATCTGATGACCGATGATGAAGGTCGCGTCCGGATGCTATTTAAGATGCCGGAAGCCTTGACTGAATGGAAATTCATGGGCTTCGCACACGATCGCCGCCTACGCTCGGGGTACCTGCAGGACAAGGCGGTCACGGCCAAGGACCTGATGGTCGAACCCAATCCGCCTCGATTCCTGCGTGAGGGCGATGTGTTGGAGTTCACGGTCAAGGTCAGCAACCAATCACCGACTCGTCAAACCGGCAGCGTTCGGCTGACATTCAACGACGCTCGTACCGGCGATCCGATGGATTCGCAGTTGGGCAATACCTCGACCGACCAATCGTTCGATGTACCGGCCGGCCAGTCCCAGAGCTACTCGTGGCGTTTGACCGTTCCTGACGGGATGGGCTTTCTGACTTACAAAGCCGTCGGTTCGACCGGACGGTTGTCGGATGGCGAAGAGGGCTATCTGCCCGTGCTGTCGCGGCGGATTCTGGTCACCGAATCGCTGCCGCTGCCGATCCGCGGGCCGGACACGAAGCAATTCGAATTGGCCAAGTTGGTCGAGTCCGGCCAGTCGGATTCGCTGCAGCACCAGAGCCTGACGATCCAGATGGTATCGAATCCATCCTGGTACGCCGTGATGGCATTGCCCTACCTGATGGAATTCCCGCACCAGTGCACCGAGCAGACCTTCAACCGTCTGTACGCCAATTCGCTGGCTCGGCATATCGCCATCAGCGATCCGAGGATTCGCCGCGTCTTTGACCAATGGAAGGGCACTCCGGCGCTGGACAGCCCGTTGGAAAAGAACCAGGACCTGAAGGCCGTGATGTTGGAAGAGACGCCTTGGTTACGGCAGGCTCAAGCCGAAAGCCAAGCCCGCCGGAACGTGGGCGTCCTGTTCGACGATAACCGGTTGAACGACGAAACCGCTCGATTGTTGCAACGCATTTCCGAACAGCAGCGCGAGGACGGTGCCTGGCCCTGGTTCCCCGGCGGTCCGCCCAACGATTTTATCACCCTGTACATCACCACCGGTTTCGGCCGTCTGCGGCATCTGGGGGTGGATATCAGCGTGGCCCCGGCGGTGAAGGCTCTGGAGCATTTGGACGGCTGGGTCGATCGGCAGTACCGCGAGATCGTCCGTCTGAAACTGCAGGACCAGAACAACCTGTCGACCACGATCGCTCTGTATTTATACGGTCGCAGTTTCTTCCTGGAGGATCAGCGCATCGGCGACCAACACCGCGAGGCGGTGGATTACTTCCTGAATCAAGCCAGCAAGTACTGGCTGCAATTGGCTCATCGCCAGAGCCAAGGTCATCTGGCCATCGCGTTGAAGCGATTCGGGAATGCCGAGACGCCCCTCGACATCATGCGGTCGATCAAAGAACGCGCGGTGACCGACGAGGAGATGGGGATGTTTTGGCGCGAGCTGGAATTCTCCTGGTGGTGGTATCGAGCGCCGATCGAAACCCAGGCCGTGATGATCGAAGCGTTCGACGAAGTCATGAACGACGCCCAGGCGGTCGAGGACTGTAAGGTCTGGTTGCTCAAGCAGAAACAGACGCAAGATTGGAAGACCACCAAAGCCACTGCCGACGCGGTTTACGCTTTGTTGCTGCGCGGCACCCATCTGCTGGCTTCCACCGAATTGGTTCAAGTCACGTTGGGCGACACGGTCATCCAGCCGCAGCAGGTCGAGGCGGGAACGGGCTTTTACGAGCAGCGATTCGTTCGCGGTGAAGTTCAGCCGCAGATGGGCGAAGTAACGGTCACCAAGGTCGACGAGGGAGTCGCCTGGGGCAGCCTGCATTGGCAGTATTTGGAGGACATGGCCAAGATCACCCCGCACGAAGCGACCCCGTTGGTCGTCCAAAAACGACTGTACATCAAGGAGTACACCCCGCGAGGACCGGTGCTGAAAGAGGTCGATGGTCCGATCTCAGTCGGCGATGAACTGGTGGTCCGCATCGGCATTCGAGTCGATCGCGACATGGAATACGTTCATCTGAAAGACCATCGCGGCGCGGGCACGGAGCCGGTGAACGTTTTGTCTCAGTACAAATACCAGGATGGTCTGGCCTACTACGAATCGACGCGGGATACGGCCAGTCACTTCTTCATCGACTATCTGCCCAAGGGCACTTACGTATTCGAATACTCGACGCGAGTCGTCCATCGAGGCGAGTATCAGACCGGCATGGCCCAGATCCAGTGCATGTATGCCCCCGAATTCAACAGCCATTCGGAGAGCATCCCGCTGATCGTCAAATAAGAACCGGCAACTGAATGAGTGTCGTGTTTCGCGCAAGGGGTCGGGAGTCGATCGATCATCGGGGATGATCCAACGCGGATCGGACCTGGTTGGCAAGCCGTTTCAAGCAGCGCATCAAGGCGGTGAGCGTCTCTGCTTGGGCGCGTACCGTCACAATCGGTTGGCCCGCGTTGATGATGGTGTCTGGGGCAGGGATGTCCGCCAGCGGCGTCCAGTGCTTGTCGGTGTTGATTTGGGCGAGCAGGCTGTCAAAACGCGAGCCCACGCTCACGGGACAGTCGGCGAACAAAATGGCTTTCCCGCAACTGTTTCCGGTTCCTTGGGAATCCACCTGGGGCAGGATGTTCTTCTGACAAGCCGCGATGTGGTGTGCGACGATGCTTCCGCCCGTATCCAGAGCCATTTCCAGTACTTCAGCCGATGCAGGGTACCGGGGATTGATCTCTAAAACGAACATTCGATCATCGCCGACGATCACATCCACGCCGAACAAGCCGGTCAAGCGGTACTCGGCAGCCAAACATTGGCCCAACCGCGACAGGGTACGGAGCATCTTTCGATCCAAGCCCGACGGCCAGATGGATCCACAGTAGGCGAATCGTGGTGCTTTCGTCCACCGTCGGCCTACCATCTGACGCGTCACCCCGATCAATGTGGCTCTGCCTTGAGTCGCGACGAACACGCCGCTGTAGCTGCCGCCATCGATCCACTGCTGGTAGAAGCACTCGCGGTCACGGCTCTCAACAATCGCTTCACCGGCGTGTGACGCCACAGCCCGCTGGTCCTCCGCTGCTTGCGAAACCATCTGAATCCCTCGGCCGCCACTGCTGTGCAACGGCTTGCACAGCCACCGATCCGCTGCCGGTGCCGAGGGTAGCTGACGCAGGGCCTTTGGTGTATTGAACCCTTGACGTTGCAAAAAATCGGCCAACCGAAATGGATCCCGCACAGCTCGCAGCACCGGTCCCGGATTACCCAGCAGCGGACGCCCGGCAGCGATGCCATCGACCAAATCCGGATGATTCTCCAATCCGCCTGTGTACAACCAGGGTCCGTTTGGCAACCGGGAAACTGCTTGGATCAGCCCTAGTGGATAATCTTGGATACCTATCCAGTTACTTGTTTCCCGCAGGTCACGATCACCGAACAGATCGGCTGCTGCGGGGAGGAAGCCGGTTTGACGTGCCGATTCCGCTGCGGCTCGGGCACTGGCCCCGACGATCACGAGGACTGGTTCGGCGTCTACGGACGGGTCCTTGCAAATGTGCGAAGGTTTGCTAAGTTCTCTGCAACGGGGAACAATCGGATCATGGTTTCCTGTCATGCAACTTCCTTTTCGGTAACCAGACGGAGAGAATTCATGTCAATGTACATCGGTGAAGCGTTAACTGGCGATGGCAACGAGATTGCTCACATCGATTTGTTGATCGGCAGCAAGGACGGCCCTGTGGGCAACGCCTTTGCGAATGCTCTGGCGCGTCAGAGCGAGGGTCACACCAATCTGCTCGCGGTGTTGACGCCGAACTTGGCGGTCAAGCCAGCGACGGTGATGATCACCAAGGTGACCATCAAGGGGATGAAGCAAGCGGTGCAGATGTTTGGCCCGGCCCAGGCTGCGGTCGCCAAGGCGGTGGCGGATTGTGTGGCCGAGGGCGTGATCCCTGCGGATCAGTGCGAAGATCTGGTCATCGTGTGCGGCGTCTTCATTCATCCGGCGGCGGAAGACGACAAGAAGATCTATGAATACAATCACGAAGCCACGAAGATGGCCATCGTCCATGCGATGAGCGGCAAGCCGACCGCCCAGGAAATGGTCGCCGGCAAGGATTCCGCCGAGCATCCATTCAAGGGGTTCTGATGAGTCGGCCGAAGATCCTGATCCAACTGGACCCCGATCCGCACAGCAGCGTTTTCGACGCGGTGGTGGCGATCGATTCCGGGGTCGACCAGTTGTTGCCCTACGCCAATGTCCAGCCGGATCAGGTGCGGGACTTGGTGCATGGGGCCATTTTTACTCGTGGTCCCAAAGACCTGCACCGGACGGCCATCTTTATCGGTGGCACGGATGTGGCGGCGGGCGAGCAGTTGTTGCAACGGGTGACGGAATCGTTTTTCGGCTCGTTGCGGGTCTCGGTGTTGTTGGATGCCAGCGGTGCCAATACCACGGCTGCTGCGGCGGTCTTGGCCGCGGCCCGTCATGTTCCGCTGGCGGATGCTTCCGCCTTGGTCTTGGCGGCCACCGGTCCGGTCGGCCAACGCGCCGTCCAATTGCTGGCTCGCGAAGGGGCCCAGGTCCGGGTTGCATCGCGGCGTGAGGACCGAGCGGCCGCCGTCTGCCAACGCGTCATGGCCAAGGTCCCTGACGCTCGGCTGTGCCCGCTGGCAGCCGGTGACTCTGAATCGATCCGTCAGGCCCTGGAAGGCGTTTCGATCGTGATCGCCGCCGGCGCGGCCGGCATCGAACTGATCCCCGCCGACTTGCTGCACCAGGCGAACGACTTACGAGTCGCCGTCGATTTGAACGCGGTCCCGCCGTTGGGGATCGGTGGCGTGGAAGTGACGGCTCAAGCCGAATCGCATGCGGGCGTGCTATGCTACGGTGCGATCGGCGTGGGCAGCACCAAGATGAAGATCCACAAGGCTGCCATCGCCACACTTTTTGCCGCCAACGACCAGGTTCTGGACGCGGAAGAAGTTTTCGAGATCGGACGTGGGCTTTCCGGTTAGAGGGGGGAGTCGTTTTCGGGTAAGGCGTCTTGCAGGTGGTGCATTGTCGCCCGTAAACGACTCCCGAACCCATTGCTCCGCCAGAAAATCTGTCGTTGTGCCAGGCCGGAATGTCAAAGCCATCCATCATGGAATCCAAGGAGCAATGCCCCGATGGCAACCGATAACCCTGAATCAAGCAAATCGTCAAAAGCGGATCACGCCGCCGAGCAACGATGGCAGACGGCGACGTTCGGCAGCGGCTGCTTCTGGTGCGTCGAAGCCGTCTTCCAGCAGTTGAAGGGCGTCCTTTCTGTCCGTTCGGGATATTCGGGCGGAGCCGTAGAGAATCCAACCTACGAGCAGATATGCCGGGGCGATACGGGGCACGCGGAGGTCTGTGAGATCCGCTTCGATCCCACGATCGTCTCGTTCGACGATCTGCTAGAGGTCTTCTGGAAGACGCACGATCCGACGACACTCAACCGTCAGG
>SKVE01000216.1 GCA_007129635.1 Planctomycetaceae bacterium | reverse complement strand
TTTTGTTCTGTTCGCTTGCCTGATGTTCACCGTTCCGGCTGTGGCGGCTGAGCCGGGGTTTGAACTGCGTGACCAGCCCGGGCAGTACTTGGATGTCGTTTACGGCGGCCGAACCGTCGCTCGATACATGTACGCCTTCGATTCCGATCGGTGGGACGAGACGTACAAGCCTTACTTGCATGTGATGAACGCCGACGGGGATCAACCGATCACCAAGGGGCCTGGGGGGCAATTCCCGCATCATCGTGGAATTTTTATCGGATACAACCGCTTGGCGTGGGACGGTTCGAATTACGACCTGTGGCATATGCGTGGAACGCCGCAGGTGCATCAGGAGTTCACGGAAAAGCAAGCGGATGCCGATCTGGCTCGGTTCACTTCCGTCGTGCACTGGAACACCGAAGATGGTCAGACGCTGCTGGAAGAGCACCGCACGTTTTTGTTCCACCCGACCGAGTTGCCCGAGCTGGTCAAGGTCGATGTCCGCTCGACACTGAAGGCGGTAGCCGGTGACATCCGATTGAACGGCGATCCGGAGCACGCGGGCGTACAGTATCGGCCGGCCAACGAGCTGGATCGATCGCAGAGTCGGTACCTGTTTCCGTCGGAGGATGCGAATCCGAAGAGCGACAAGGACTTGGCCTGGGCTGCCCTGCGTTACGTGTTGGACGGTCATACGTACACGGTGGTCCAGATGAACGCTCCAGCGAATCCCCAGGGGACGGTTTGGTCTGCTTACCGAGACTACGGCCGCTTTGGCGCGTTTCCCGTAGCAGATATCTCGGCCGGTGAAACACTGACTCTGGATTATCGCTTCGTCGTGATGATCGGCGATCTGCCGGAGCGACCGCAGATTCAGGAGCGGTTCGACCGGTACGCGGCCCAGCCGTAAAGACTTCTTCCGCGCAGGGCAGCGTTGCGCCGAGCGATCCCATCGCGATTTCACTTGATGTGCAAGAGGAGATATTTCATGGCTCACGTGATCCGTTTTTTTGGTTTTTGTGCTATCCTGCTGATCGTCGTTGCGGTGGCACCGCGGCCGGTGGTTGCGGACAGCCATGTTGCCTTCGCATTGGACGAGCAACCCGGCCAGCACTTGGATATCCGCTACGGTGATCGCGTGGTGGCTCGCTACATGACCGCCTTCGATCCCCAACGCTGGGACGAAACGGCTCGACCCTACCTGCACGTGATGGATGCTGCAGGAGAAAAACCCATCACCAAGGGGCTGGGCGGGCTGTTCCCGCATCATCGCGGCATCTTTATCGGATACAGCCGCTTGCGAGTCGGCGACCAGAACTACAATCTCTGGGGCATGGGTAGCGGTGCTCAAGTCCATCAGGCATTTGTCGATCAACAGGTCGGTCCCGACCAGGCACGGTTCACATCGCTGGTCCACTGGCAGACCAAGGACGGCCAACCGCTGCTGGAAGAGCGGCGGACGTTCGTCTTCCGGGCGGTCCCTTCCCCCGAGCTATTGAGCGTCGAGGTGCGTTCCGAGTTGACGGCCGTTGCCGGTAATGTGACGCTGGACGGAGACCCTGAACATGCGGGCGTCCAGTATCGGGCAGCCGATGAATTGGAAAAGGACGCGACCCGTTACGTATTTCCGAGCGAAGACAAAGACCCTCGTACCGATCCCGATCTGGCGTGGTCTGCGATGCAGTACGTGCTGGACGGCCAAACGTACGCAGTCGTCCAGATGAACCACCCGAGCAATCCGAAGCAAACCATCTGGTCGGCCTACCGCGATTACGGGCGGTTTGGCGCTTTTCCGAAAGCAGAGATCGCGGAAGGTCAGACGGTAGCGTTACAGTACCGTTTCTGGATCACTACCGGCCCTTTGCCGGAGCGTCAGCAGATCCAAGCCCGCTACGAACAGTACGCTCCCTAGCGTCTCAGGCAAACTCAACTCAGCACAGCACTTCGCGTAGACGGCGTCGCGCCATGCGACAGTAGTCTTCGTTGCTGTCGATCCCCAGGTAGTGGCGCCCCAATTGCTTGGCCACCAAGGCGGTGGTGCCACTGCCCAGGAACGGATCCAAGACCAGCCCGCCTTCGGGCGAGCTGGCGAGCAGGCAGGTTTGGACCAACGATTCCGGGAAAACGGCAAAGTGGACGTCGCGGAACTTGGAAAGCGGGATGGACCAGACGGTACGCTTATTCCGGCCTTTGGGGTGGAACGCTTGATCCCAACGGCCATGGTGCAGGTTCGGATTGCCCTGATTCTTGCCCGCTTCGGGCGTTCCGTCACGTTTGAAGAAATGGTTTCGCCCACCCTTCATGCGGCTGTTCTCGGAAAACGTCACGTGCGGCTCGCGGATGGCATCCGCATCGTAATAGTACTGAGGGCTCTTCGTGAAAAAGAACACGTACTCGTGATCCGTCGTCGGGCGATTCTTGACCGCCGACGGCATCGCATTGGGCTTGTGCCAGATCACGTCGCTACGCAGAAGCCAACCCGCTTGGCCCAACGCCAAGGCCACTCGCCACGGCATGCCCAGCAGCCGCCCATCGACGTACTTGTCGCCCAGCACCAGCCACAGCGAACCGCTCGATTTGACTGCCCGATGGCACTCGGTAAAGATAGCAACCAGGCAATCGACGTACTGTTCCGGCGTCTTCTCCTGGCCGATCTGCGATTCGCTTTGATAGTTTCGCTGCCGGTAATAAGGCGGGCTGGTCACGATCGTATCGACCGTTTGATCGGGGATATCTTGCAGCAGTCGAGCGGCATCGCCGCACAAAATCTGGTCCGTCAGATGATCGATTGGTTGAGTCATGATTGGCAATGTTGGTCTTGGTGGGTGGCGTCTGTGCGTTCCAGCCAGCGGTATCGGCTTAGCACCGTTCGAGAAATAACTGTCCAATGTCCCCTCGCCCCTCGTGGAAGAGGGCAGGGTGAGGGGGCAGAAAGTGCGTCAGTTATTTCTCGAACGGTGCTTAGGATCGTCACAGCTTGAAATATCAGGGATTGTAGCCAAATCGCTCTGCCCTGACGATTGGTCATCCCCTGTCCCAAATCGATAGGCTCAGATCGCTTCGTACTCGTGCTCCATGATCGTCGAAGTCCTGGGATAAGCGATGGATTGGATCACTGATTTGCGGGGAGCCTATCTACCAACCTTGACTGCAGGCCGGTAGCATTCAAGGTAGATGAACCGTCCGCCTGTTGACAATGGCCTGCCCAGCCGAACCGGTTCGCGCGATGGAGCGTGAGCGAATAGTCGCTCGATCGGGTTATTTGGCGTACCCGCTTTTACTGTGTTCAGGAATAGAATCCGGTCGGCGCAGGAACTTAGCCCGTCTTGAGGTGTTTTCATAGCAAGCGGTACATTATGGTGATGGTGTTGAGCAGGAGGGATCTCGGAATATCGAGCCAGCCGATGATCGAGCGAGCTGGGGAGGGCGAAAGCTGTTGCTGACCAAAGCTGCGGAGTCGCGGAGTACGTCCTACGAGACAGTCGACCCAGACGTCCGACTGATGCTCGAGGTGCGCGACGGCAACGCGGCGGCGTTCGAGGAACTGGTGCTTCGCTACCAGAATCGTCTGATCACCGTGTTACAGAATCTGGTTCACAATCGGCATCGAGCCGAGGAGTTAGCTCAGGAGGTTTTTCTGCGAGTCTTTCGGGCTCGTGCCAGCTATCGCCCCGAGGCACGTTTTGCCACGTGGTTGTTCACCATCGCTCATAATGTGGCCAGCAACGCACTTCGTGCTGCGGCCAGGCAACACGAGGTGAATGTATCGGTGGGCCAGAGTGGCGAAGTCTCAGCAAAACCGATGGATTCGATGGCAGTTGCGCCCAGCGGCCTGATGCCGGTTCGGCAATTGGAAAAAGGCGAGCTGGCAGATATCGTGCGTCAGGCGATCGATTCGTTGGGCGAAAGACAGAGGATGGCCGTCATGCTGTCAAGATTCGAACACATGAGCTACCAAGACATCGCGAAAACGATGGGATTGAGCATCCAGGCGGTCAAATCGCTTCTATCGCGAGCCCGGGACAATCTGCGCCAGATCCTGGAGCCATACGTTCAGGAGGGTACTCGACCATGAGTGACGAACATAACGCCCTGGAACAAGATACCATGGTCGAAGAATTGGTGAGCTATCTGGACGGCGAATTGGATACGGAATCGAACCGTCGAGTCGAGCGACGCTTGGCTCAGGATGCGGACTATCGTCAGCGACTTCGCGAGTTACAGCGGTCGTGGGATCTTCTGGATCATTTGCCTCGAGCGGACGTCGACCATTCGTTTACCGAAAGCACCATTGCGATGGTGGCTCTGCAGACCTCGGATGATCACCAGCATGCCCAGAGGACCGATTCGCGTCAAAGACGTCTGATGATGGGTTCCGCACTGGCATGTGCCATCCTGGTGTTCGTCGCTACGTTTTCGGCGACTCGATGGTGGGCGGGCCGTCAGGATCGAAAGCTATTGCGCGACCTGCCGGTGATCGAGAATATCGATCAATACCGATATGCCGAAAGCATCGAATTCCTCCGCCTGCTGGAGCGTGAGGGATTGTTCGTCGAGGGAGGGTTGGACCATGAACTATAAAGTGTTCATCACGATGCTGTCAGCCAGCATGTTGATCTTGGTAGTTGCCGGATGGACCGAGGGCGACCCGGCTGACAGCGAGGCTCGACAACGTCTGAGTGCCATGTCCGCCGCCGAAAAGCAGGAACTGGACGCCAAACGGGCTCGGTTTTACGCCATGCCGGAGAACGACCAGCAGCGGTTGCGTCAAGTTCACCGGGATTTGTCCGAGGCCGATGACCGTGAGCAGTTACAGCAGATCATGCAGAATTATGCGAAGTGGCTGCGAAGCCTGCAGTCGGGAGCTCGTGCCGAGCTGGTATCGCTGCCACCCGAATCGCGCATCGAGAGAATCAAGCAACTGCTGCCGGAGCAGGAGAGCTGGCGGATGCGCAAGTACGCGATGTCTGAACTGACGCCTGACGATCGAGCGGTGATTGTCAAGTGGATGGAAGAATTTGTATCGGCCCACGAAGAACAGATCCTCGAGCGGATGCCTCATTGGAAGCAGCGTTGGGACAGTTTTCCGCCCGCTCAGCGATTGAACATGCTGATTTTCGCGGCGACGGCGATCCGACCGGTTCGCGAACTGCTGCTGCCGACCGAAGAACAGATGAATCAGTTGAAGAAACAATTATCGGGTTCAGCGCGGCAAGAATTGAGTCGGGCCGAGAAAGAGGGGCGTCTACCCGAACTGGCCGAACGTTGGTTGCGGGCGGCGCTGCTCAGCCGCCACGCTCCGCCGCAGGTATCTCGCGAAGAACTGCAGCAGTTTTATGCTGATCTGGACCAACGGCGGCGTGAGTACCTGGAGAACATGTCGGCCGAACGGATGGAACAAGAACTGACTCGACTGTATCACTTCGAACGTTACCGGCGATTCTTCGATGCCGAGCGCGCTCCGTTTTCCCGATCCGGTGAATCGTGGCGCGGTCGACCACGCGGCGGCCGTTCGGGCACCGATCGTCCCGACGGCGATCGGCCGCCGGGTCCACCCTCGGGCGATCGCCCGGGCATGCCTCGTTTCGGCCCGCCGGGCGATCCTCCTGGCCCGAGCGGCAAGCAGCCTGCGGATCGCCGACCGCCTGAGCGAAAAGTGCCCTAAGCGCAGAGAACGAGGCCACGATCACACGGGCTGAGGGCTGGACCTCGAAGCACCCGGCCAAAAGCTTTTGCCAATCACGGTGGCGTCAGCCTGCGCGTACACTGAGCGTTGGCGGGAGAAACGGAGAGAAGCTCTGTGGAGACACCAATTCTCGAGGAATATCCAGGCCCGACGGCACGCCAACGGCGTGACGGTGGGCGTCTGCGGTAGATCTTCAGATGCCAGCTTTTTTCGGTTCGTCCGTCGACAGCTCGTCTCTTCTGATCAGGGCATCGACGATCGTCAGCAGTTTGCGCATGGCGACGGTCCAGGCCACTTTCTTCGCCTTCCTCTCGGGCCAGGCGCAGGGCAGGACGACATGCAATGCGCGCCTGCGAGTGGAACGCGCGCAGGCCATGCGGTTTCTTACTCGCCGATACTGGACCCGCGACTTGAGCCGCACGAGCCGATTGACGATATCGTGGCGTACTTGGTCCGCGCCGCGATGAACAAGATCGAAGACCTGGACGATCGAGAGAAGGCCGATCGGCGAGATCACCGACGTATCGCTCGGCAAGGATTGGACGGAGTGGACTTAGCCAGCGACGACACGAGCCCCAGCCAGCGGGCTTTGAAGTTGCGCATTTCTTCAGACTTCGCCCCCACCGAGCAAGCTCGGCGGAGACGATGCGCAACTTCAAAGTCGTGGGTCACGCGTCCAGCGACCAGCCCTCGCGATACTCGTCGTGCAGCAGTTGGTTCGCTGCATCGTCGTTGGTGAATCGCCCCGCGGTGCCGTCCCAGTCCAGTCGCTTGCCTGTGCGGATGGCGATGTTGCCCAGCAGCACAAATTCTGTCAGCAACCCGGCCACCGGGAAATGCGACCCGGCCGGTTCACCGCCGCGGCAGGCTTCGAACCATTCGCGATAATTTCCAGGTCGGCGAGTCAGCGTCCGAGGCACGTCGGCAAACTTTTTAGCTTGCTGCTCGGGATAGACGCGTGGACCGATCATGAACCCCTCGTCGCCGATATACATTTCCCCGCTGCCGCCCAGCGGGAAGCCCGGGGCCGGACTCTGCGGCTTCAAGCCTCCGTCGTACCACACCACGCGCAGCGGCGGCATATCTTCCCGAGCCGGGAATTCGTAGGTTACGATCGACGCCAGCGGCGCCGTTTCGGCCATCGACTTGGTCGACATGGATGAAACGCTGGTCGGGTGCGTCAGCTTCAGAGCGCGGAATGGCGTGTTGGCGTGGTGGCAGCCCATGTCGCCCAAGGCGCCAGTACCGAAATCCCACCAGCCGCGGAAGTTCCACGGATGGTAGACCGCCGAGTGGAACCGCCGCTCGATCTGCTCGAGCGCCAGGTGCCCGTCGGGCCAAACGGATTTGAACGGTCGCATGGCGGCCGGGCCGATCCACAGGTCCCAGTCCAGTGTCTCCGGCACGGCGTCTTCTCCAGCGGGGCGTGTCATCCCCTGCGGCCACCAGGGTCGATCGCTCCACAGGTGCAGTTCGCGCACCGGCCCGATCGCGCCGGCCCAGATCAGTTCGCAGGTACGGCTTGCCGCTTCGTTGGTGTTGGAAGCCGAGGTATCCGTCGTGGCCACGCCGGCATCCAGTGCCGTCTGGACCACCTTGCGAGACTCGACGATCGTCCGCGTGATGGGCTTGACACAACACACGTGTTTCTTCTTTCGCAGCGCTGGCAACACGATCACGGCGTGCGAATGGTCCGGCGTCCCGCAGTAGATGGCGTCGATCCGGTCGTCCATCGTGTCGTACATCTCGCGGAAGTCGCGAAATCGCTTGGCGTCGGGCCAGCGATCGAACGTCCTTTTGGCATACACTTGGTCCACGTCGCACAATGCCACGATCTCGAAGCCGGCTCGTTCACATTCCTGCAGTTGCGGGAATCCGATACCGCCCAACCCGATACCCGCTAGGGCCAGCTTGTCATTGGGGGCCGTATGTCCGGCGCCGCCCAGCACGTGTCGCGGTACGATGGTGAACGCAGCGCCCGCAGCCATGGCGCCGCCCAGTAACTGTCGTCGAGTGAGATTCTGCGACATAACTTTTCCCCTGGATTTGGATACGAACCATTCTCGAGAATATGCTCAAGATATCCTAGCAGGTCTCGGGCCGGGTGTCTCCAGGCTGCGGGTACGTCGTCGGCACGGTCCGCCCCGAAAAATCGGACACTTTTCCCGCTGTTAGCCTTCGATAATCTTCAGGGCCAACAAGATCCGGCTATGGAGGTCGGCAAGTACCGCGATATTCATCGAGATACCTCCAAGAAAAGGACAGGCATTTTTCTGGAGGTTGGAGTCACGGCGTACCAAGAGTGCGTGCCTCGAATGTCTGGGGGCAGAGGCGATTCGGCGTGACACACGGGTAGTGCGGCTTGCATGTGCGGTCGATTGGGCAAGACGAGCCTGGAAAGGCGGGAAACCCGATCAGATTCGAGTGGTGGGAGAGGTGGGGAGGAAAGAGTCGATGACTGGGCTCAGGCAGTCGAGCCTGCCACGTTGTCGATTGTGTGGACGTTGCGCTGTCGGGCGAGTTGTCGCAATCGCTCGCGATCCGCGCTGAAATAGCTGCCCAGCAATCGCGTCTTCGCCAACAGTCGCTGTATCCGCTGGCCCCACACCTCGGCGCTGGTTCCCAAGCTGCCCAGCGAGAAGCCTTCCAGCAGACCCGCGCGCAGCGAGCCCTCCCGGCGCCGGTCCTCGATCGGGCACAGCCACAGGTCCTCTTCCACCGCCCCGGCAGCA
>SKVE01000789.1 GCA_007129635.1 Planctomycetaceae bacterium | reverse complement strand
GCCAGCACATCGGTCTTCTTATCCAACAGGATCGTGACGCCGGCGGTCATCTCCGGGCGCAACAAGTTTTCGTAGGGTTCCAGGATTTCGATGACCACGTCGTAGTTCACCACATTGTCCTGGATCACCGCCTTGGGGTAGATCGCGTTGACCTGTCCGACGAACTCGCGACCGGGAAACGTATCGACCGTGAACATGGCCTGTTGCCCCACTTGAATCCGTCCGATATCCACCTCGTCCACATAGGCATCGACCTGCAGGCGTTGCAGATCGATGATGGTCACGAAAGTCGGCGCATTGAACCCGGCGGCGACGGTTTCGCCTTCCTGGGTCGAAACGGACGCGATGACCCCATCGATGGGCGCCGTGATGGTCGCGTAGGACAGTTGGATCCGCGCGTTGGTCACGGCCGATTGTGCTCGGGCGATTTCGGCCGCCGCTTGCTTGACATCCTCTTCGTGACGGACCTCGACCAGCGTGTATTCCTTTTTCGCTGCGGCCAACTGCACCTGGGCGACGGTCAGCCGTTCTTGGGTCTGATCCAAGGCGGCTTCGGAGGTGGCGTTCTGTTCGAATAGTTTCGTTTCTCGCGCGATCTCCTGTTCGCCGAGCGTGCAGGTGGCCTGCCAGCGGGCGATCTCCAATTCAGCGCGTTGGATCTCTTTGGGAAACAGACGATGCAGGGCTGCCAATTTCGCCTGGGCCAACTGCAATTCGGCTTCGCGTTGAGCCAGCATGGCTTCCAGATCTTCCTTCTCGATCTCTGCGATCACTTGGCCACGAGCGACAGGGTCCCCAACATTAGCGCTTAGCTTTGCGACTTTGCCTGACAACCGAGCCCCCACGCGGACCTCGGCACCCACCTGCGGGCGGACCGCGCCGGTGGCGAGCACCGAGGATGAAAAATCGCGGCGTTCGACCACGACCGTCTGCAGGGTAGATTCATCCGAGCCGACTCGGTTCGTCGCGTACCACCACCCGCCGATGGTTGCCGCCACCGCGATCACCAGCAGGAACACCACCAGCCGTCGACGTTTTTTCCGCCGCCGTTTCTTTGCACGCGACGCCGGCATCGAGTCGCCGGCATGTTGATTCGAATGCTTCTGCATGTTCCTGCTCCAATCAACCAACGGTGCAACTACTGCGGGCGTTGCATTCGACCGCGGCCATCACGAGGTGGATCACCGGCGGCTCCGCCCATGGGGCTGCGATCTTGCTGGAATCGAGGCCCCTGCAGGGCGACGAACTGCTGACGCTGATCGTCGGTCAGCACCTTCAGCACCTGGGCCTCGATCTGGCCCCCACGGCCTTGAAATCCCCCCGCCAGCAACTGATCGATTTGCTTCTGCTGCGGTCGCGAGATCTCCAATGTTTTGGAGATCCGATCGCTTTGCAACGCCCGAACGCCACGGATCTGGACCCAGATTTGGTTCAGTCGCTCCCATTGCTGCGAGTCCATGATCCGTTCGATATCTTGCCGTACCTGGGCCATCACGGCTCGCCGCTGGTCCGTGCGTTCGCAACTACCCCGCTCGCTGAGCATCTGCGCGGCGAGGCGTGCATGTTCGGTTTCACCAAGTGCGGCGAGCTGCTTTCGTTGCTCGGGATCGAGCTTCAATTCAGCCTGGACGTCGGCACGGTTGACCAGCGTCACCATATCGCCCCGGTTCTGCCCCCAGCCTTGTCCACGGTCGGGCATCGCCCCGTCCTGCCTGGCTCCTTGGCCGGCGGCCCGGCCGCCGCCCCACCCTTGTCCTCGTCCTGCACCCTGTCCTGCACCCTGTCCTGCACCCTGTCCCGGGCCCTGTGCTAGCAGGGGCAGGCTCACAACTAGCATCGCCGAAGCGATTACAAAACTCAATAGGAACCTGGACATGATCCTCTCTCCCTTCTGCTCGAAAACGTCTTGGCTGATCCGATTGCTTGTCCCACGCAAGCTTGTCGCAAGCGGATGGGTTGCAATCGGCGTGCCAAAGATGCTTAGCACGGGATGGACGGTCTTCTCGGCCTTTTGCTATGCACCGATTGGCCGATCCAGGGTCGCTGTCTGCGAAAACTTTGCACACACCTTTCGAGCTATTGTTGGATCACGACCGGCAGGTTGATCGAAATGTTCGGGTGATCGGTCCTGATTTCCAGCGTCGACCGAGCTCGTTCGACGGCTCGGTTGGTATTGGTCGATGGCTTGTCGGCCAGCGTGATGGGCAGTTCGACCGAGATTTCCGGGACGCGTGGATCGCCCGTTTCGACCTTGAGCGTGGCTTTCGAGCTGCGAGTGGTTGGTCGAGTGGTCTCGTCCAGCACCTCTTCCGGCGCTCGTACCCGCACCAGCTTGACGCTGTCGGTGGAGTCGCTGGAGATAGAACTGGCGTGCAGCGGTTCTTTGAAGCGGACCGAGATGTCGGGATAGACGACCAACATATTGACATGGTCGATGAATTGGCTGAGCGCGGCGGAGCGCGAGGCGATGGAGAATACTTCCATCGCCGCGTACAGCGGTTCGCTGCTGCGTCCGGATTCGGGGCGCGGGATGTTTCGGAAAACCTTGCGTCCCGCGCTGGATCCCGCCCGCTCGGCTTGGTGCGCCTGTTCGAATTTGCCATCCGAGGTCTTGCGGTACAAACGGTGATCGATCCGGCCCTGCACCGCCCGGTTGATGCCGCTGGTCCCATCCAATTCCAGGATCACCGTCGTGTTTTTCGAGCCACCCTGCCGCTCGTTCCATTCGGGTAAGGCAACCTGCTTGAAGGTCCGGTGGTTGGGAATGATGCCGAATGGCTTGAGTGGCGCGATGCGTTCCGTCTGCCTCCAGTTCAACGTCACCGATTTGACCTGTCGCGAAGAATTCATCAGGGAAACGAGTTTTTCGTTGGGACCAGCGCTGGTGCCCGCCATCTTCGTGCCCAGCGTCAGTTCGTCGACGGACGGAACGAATCGTAAGGCTTCGATCAGCAGATCATAACCGGACTGGCCCACCCAACTGCCCGAGTAGGTGCTGACGGTCACCTCCCAGATCCCTTCCTTGTCTCGCGTCGGCACCACCGTTTGCGAGGTTCGTTGCTCGCTAGGCAACTGAGGCGATTTGCGGATGCTGCTCGATCGTATCAGGAAACCGTCCGGATCATAGATCTGCACCATGATCAGCCCGTTCTGGTCCCGACCAAAACCCAGCTCGACGCTCAGCATCGAATCACGCTGGGTGATCGCTACCGGATAACGATGGAACGCGCGAGCTGCGATCGGCTGGTCGCGATTCGTATAAGTGGCGACTCGTCGCGACGAATTCACGTCGATACCCGGCAGATTCACTTCGGTCTCCAGGTCTGACAGTTCGATCGGTCGATGGACGACATCCAACACGGTCAGCAGACGCTGATCGTGTTGGTAGACATTGTATTGGGCGATGTAGGTCTTGCCGGTTTCCATCTGGTCCAAACGCCGCACGCTGAGAAACGAGCCTCGATTGGCCGGATTGGACAGCACCAGCACCAGGCTGCGGCCCTGCTGGCCTTCTTTGCCGGGAACGGCCACGGAGAAGGGCAGTTCGACATCCTCGTCCAACTGCTCGACCGTCCCGTCGATGTGCTGGATCTGGACGCGTTCCAGTCGCACCAACGTCGCGGCGTTCCTCAACCGCAGTCGGGTCGATTCCAGCAGTTCGCCGTCCTCGTCCAACGTCAACACGACCTGCTTGACCGGCGGGATGTTGTTCGAACGGTCGTACAACCGGCGAGATTCGGAATTGTCGTTGATCTTAAATTCGGTGAACCGAAATCGGTGTTCGTTGACCTGGGCTGCCAGTTCCACCAGCCGATCGTAGGCAGCATCGATGTTCAACAGGCCGTGTCCCTGCTGAGCGATCGTGAAATCAGGCATCGCCTCGGCCGTATCCTCCAAGGCGGTGCGGACGGCCAGCGGCAGCGAGGTCAGCGATCCGCGTCCCGTGGCCGATTTATCGCGCACCGATTGGATCTTCTCCTCACGCCATTTTTCCAACGCGGCGTAATGCTCGTCGGAACGCACGTACGACAGCAATGCGGCGACGGCTCCGGCGGTAATCGGCGCCGACATGCTGGTGCCGTTCAGCATGGCCGAACCGCTTTCGATCATCGGTGTGGCGGACAGCGCCGAACCGGGAGCGACCAGATTGGGCCGCAACTGGCCGGTGTAGGAAGGACCGACCGAGCTGAAATGCAACAAGCCGTGCTCGGGAACCTCCACGCCGTCTTGCAGGCGATAGTGCCGCATCAAAGTCTGCTTCGAAACGTGTGCGCCGACCAGGATCGCGGGGCTGAGCGAGCCCAGATGATTGATCGTCCGGTACCCGGAGCCTCCGTTGCTGGCCGAGATGCAGAACACCGTACCAAACTTGGCGCTCAAGTCTTGGATCAGCAGGTTGATGGCCGTTTTCTCGTAACCTTCCTGGCTGCCCAACGAGATATTCACCACGTCCGGTACGTATTCCTGGGGATTGAAAAAGGCGTCCAGCAGCCCGCGTAGGATGGCAGCGTTGGGACAGGAAAAGCCGCTGCAGGTCTTGATCGCCATGATCTCCGCCTGTGGTGCAGCGCCGCGGATCTCGGCATCATCGCCAGCGATAATGCCCGCTACATGCGTCCCATGCGACCGGAAATCGACACCCAGCGTGGCATGTTTTACCTCGCCTTTGCTGTCGGCTTCGAACAGCAGCGGATACGCGATCGTCTTGGTACGAGACGGGAAGACGACCATGTCGGCATCGGCGATCTCCTGTCCATCGCGTTGTTTCTTCCTGGCGGTATTAAAGTCCAAGATGGCCCGTTCCGCCTCTTGATCTTTGATCTGTCCATCGCCATCGGTATCGAAGAAAGCGATCCATCGCGGCGAAGGCTTGGCGTCGTTGGCCGGCTTGGATTTCGCCGGTGGATCTTCGGACGACTCCTGCTCCGCCGGGTCTTCGGCGGGCGGATCATCGTCTTGGTCGTCTTGCTCGGACCCGTCGTCGGATGGATTCTCCGATTCGGATTCGGTCGCTTCTTCCTCGTCGGTCGCTTCCGGCTCTTCGTCAGCAGCGTCCGTCGGCTTTGCCTTGGGCTTGGCGGATTGCTCCTGCGAATCGCGACCGATCATCACCAGGAAGCGATCTTTGACCGAATCGTTGCGGTTGAAGTCCAAGCCTTGCCGCTCGGCCGTCTTGGCCGCATCGCTGACCTGAACTCCCATCGCCGTTTCGTCAAAGACCCCGACGAAGATCTCCTTGTTTTCAGCAATCCGTTTCGGAACCGTCAAATCCTTGTCCTCGAAACGCACCTTGCCTTCGATCACGCGCAACTTCTCCAGGGAAATTCGACCTTCGCGAGTGGCATCGGACCAGAACACGACCCGGTTCTGGAACGCGGGGTGACTGGCGTCGACCCCCGTGTCGATCACGGCAACCAACGTTCCCTTGCCCAGCGCCTGGCCGTCGGCGCGTTCGCGGAGTTCAGGTAACTTGATGTCTTCGATCGGGACGAACAACGAATCGAAACGCAATTCGCCATCTTCCGGCAGTTCCCGTTCGTCGCAGCCACAATCGTCCGTAAAGGACGAGACGCCGGACGTCAGCTCCAGGGACTCGAGGAACTTGCGATCGACAATTTTCTCGCCAGGCAAAGTCACCACCAAAAAGCGAATGTCGTGCCCGACCCCCAGATTGGGATCATAGTCAACCTGGCCACCCGCTTTTTTCACCAATTCGGCCGCTTTGCGAGCATCTTTGACCTCGATCAACATCGTTTGGTCGGGCAGACCCGTCAGAGCCTGCTTGCCATCGGATGTCGAGCGAGTCTGGGCGTTGGCGTGCGTGCAGACAAGCAGCAACACGAGGACAGGTACGAAGATTTTACGGGGAAGATCAGGCATTCAAGCTACCTTCAAAATGGGTCGATTGTTCTCGATAAATAGACGACAATGTATTCGAGCTCCACGCACGCTGCGAAACCAGCGTTAATATAACCTATGTTATCCAGAGTTCGGAATAGGCAAAGTCCTTCAGCCGCTTTCCGGAGGTCGAGCGGGACCAGTCCGGTGGTAGGGTTAGGGCGGAATCTACCGGGCTTTGTCAGAAAATGGGGCTGACCTGGCGTGTTCGGTTTGTGGGATCTTCGCCAGGTTTTTGACTCTTTGGGATGCTGATTCTCGTTCCGACAAGAACGATCCGGTGTTAGCGCGCGGGGCGAGGTTCCAAAGGTTGATCGTCCAGATGGCCGAACAGGCGTCCGACCGTGCGAAAATACAGTGCCATGCAGAAGGCCGTCAGCAGCGCGCCGGCCAGTCCCAACAGTCCGCCGTGCTGGATCGTCGTAACGGTTCCAAACAGACCCAGGATGACCAGAACAATCGTCATCAAGTAGGTCAGGTTCCATGGAGCAGGATGCTCCGCAATGCTGCCCCAAGCACCTTCGGAGAAAGGAACCAGCACAGAATCCGCCTGCCGCATCGACAACAATACCAGCGGAAACAGGGCGGTGAACGTCGCAGCCGCCGTGTACAGCATCAGCCCCTTGATCGCGATCCAGCCCAACAGGATGCCGACCATGGCGCCGGGGAAGCCCGCCACGATGCCAGCGGCAAGCACATAGCGCAGATCGCGATCCCAGGCCAGCACGTTCACGTCGGGCCAGCGAGCGATCTTTCGCAAACCCTCGGACGTATCGCGGACCAGTGCCCAGCCCCAAGCGGCGGTCGCCACCAGGAAACTCAGCAGCAACCCGACAGCGAACAGCCCGACGATCAGACTGAGCGTCTGGCTGAGCGACGCCTGCCCTTCTTCGTGAATCTGGAAAGACATCGCCCATCGCGTCAGCAACATAGCCACCGAGAACCAGCATGCTAGCACTGCCAGCCAGACGGCCGATCGCACATCGATCAAAAACTCGAACAGCCCCTCGGTGAATCGGTCGGGCGATTCCTCCCGCTCTTCCGCTTCGGCTCGTTCCAGTTCGGCTCGCGCTTTTTCCAGCATCTTTTGAGTTTCCGTCTGGACGCCAGTCGGACCGGCGACCGAGGGATCATCCTGAGCCGCCGATCGGGCCGCTCGCGGTAGCTGCCTGCGTTTCGGAGGTGGCGGGACCGGCACCTGGGAGAAACAATCGGGGCACTTGATCGATGTCCCGGCCTGGTCAGGCCGCACGTGCAACCGAGTCTGGCAGACCTGGCACGAGATGCCGTATACGTCTTCGTACGACATGACCGGTCGTTTGGCCGTCGCACGCGCTGGTGCCTCAGCCGCTGGTGCCTCAGCCGCTACGCTAGCATGACTAGCCGCTGTCGCCCGAGGCGTCTCGACTGCCGACGTGTTGTCCGGTCCTGGCACGACGATTTCTGCCCCGCAACGTGGACAGCCACACCGTTGCCCGGCCAGATAAGGAGGCAATTTGACCTTGCCCCCGCAACTGGGGCAAGTGATTCGCATTGATGGTCGGTTGGGGGTGTTCACTTCAAAGGGTATTTCCAGGCGAGGAGACTGCCGTAGCGAGCCGTCATTGTCTGCGAAGTCGTGCGGTGACTCAAGCCCTGAAACGATGGGGCAACCGACCCAATGCCTTCCGTCCTATCAAGATGCTTCCAGATCGATTCCTTGCACTTGCACCTTGCCCGAGGCGACCTTAAAAGTGCCCTTTTGTGGGGTGTTGGCAGTGGTAGTCAAATGGGGTTTCACGAAAACGCCGATGACATTACACTTCCGCACCGTTTTTGATCGACCAGTTCCTATTCGTGCGTGGGATGATCCCGACGAAATGAAACGCATCTGTGCCTTGACGACCGTTCGCAACGACCAAATCTTCCTATCGAAGTGGATCGAGCACTATGGAGGGGCCTTGGGTCGAGAGAACCTGTTTGTCATTCTGGACGGGCACGACCAGCAACCGCCCGAGAACGTTCAAGGGGTGAACCTATTGCGTCTGCCGCATCAGCCACTGGAGCGAGTTCCCGCGATGCGGCGTCGAGCGCGTGTCATGTCGAAGATTGCCAGCGGTCTGTACCACTACTTCGACATCGCCATCGCCACGGACGTGGATGAATTCATCGTCGTGGACCCGCGATTGGACCTCGATCTGCGCGGCTATCTTAGTTCTCGGCGGTTACCACCGTCGCTTTCGGCTTTAGGTTTGGACGTAGGCCAGCATCTGCGCGCCGAAGATCCCTTGGACCCCAGTCTTCCATTCCTGGCTCAGCGTCAGTTCGCTCACGTATCGTCGCGTTATACCAAACCGTGCATCACCACGCGTCCGTTGACTTGGGGATCAGGAATGCACCGGATCAAGGGTCGAAATTTCCGTATCGACGCCAACCTGTTCCTGTTCCACTTTGGCATGGTCGATTATCAGTTAGCCACGGGAAAAACACTGGACCACGATCGATTGGCCACGGGCTGGCAGGGGCATCTATCCCGTCGTG
>SKVE01000356.1 GCA_007129635.1 Planctomycetaceae bacterium | reverse complement strand
TGAAGCCTAGGATCAGGATGGCCCAGATCGCTTTGGAAACGCGAGGACTCTTGTGCTTGGGTTGCGGACGCCGGAACGATCGCTTAGAGTCTTCGGCTGTAAGATGTGCGCACCGTGCGCGCATCTTGTAGAACGGAATTCATTCCGTTCTACTCGGGTTGCGGCCGCAGGCCGCGTTAGGCTTAGGACCGTCAAATGAATTAGTGTCGCGTTTCGCGGAAGGGGTTGGGAGTCGTTTTCGGGCAAGCCGGTTTCCATGTGGTTGATCGTTACCCGAAAACGACGCCCGACCCCGTTGCGTACCCTATCAAGGAATGTAATGCACTCGATGATAAAAAATGGTCTGAAGGCGGTTGTGTTGGCGGCGGGGCCCGGATTGGCTTCTGTCGGTTTGTCGGGGAATCCGCTTGTCGAGCCCTGGTCCGGACCGTATGGCGGCGTTCCGCCGTTGGATCGGGTGCAGGTCGAGCATTTCGTGCCGGCTTTTGAAGCGGCCATGGAAGCATATCGAGGCCAATTACAGGCCATTGTGGAGAACCCGGAGCCTGCCACGTTCGACAATACGATCGCCGAATTCGAACGGGCAGGTCGCGTGTTTCAACAGGTGCAAACCGTGTACGGCTTGTGGAGTTCGTCGCTCAGCAGTCCCGAGTTCCAAGTGGTCGAACGCGACATGGCACCGCGATTGGCCGCTTTTCGGGACGAGATTACGCAGAACCAACCGCTGTTCCAGCGGATCGAAGCCGTCTATGAATCGCCCAGCAAGGACCGGCTGACTGCCGAGCAACAGCGGCTGGTGTGGTTGCATTACACGGATTTCGTCCGGGCGGGTGCCAAGCTGGATGCCGAGCAGAAAGCGCGAGTCGCGGCCATCAATCAGCGCCTGGCCGCCCTGTTTACCGCGTTCAGCCAGAACCTGCTGGCCGACGAGGAGCAAGACGCGACGATCTTGACCGACCCATCGCAACTGGCCGGGTTGCCCGAGTCGCTTCGCGAGGCGGCGGCGGCCGAGGCACAGCGGCAGGAGTTGACCGGGAAGTGGGTGATCGCCAACACGCGGTCCAGTGCCGAACCGTTCTTGACCTACTCCGACGATCGCGAGCTGCGCGAGCAGGTTTGGCGACGCTTCGTCAGCCGCGGCGATCATGCGGGCGAACGTGATAACAAACCACTGATCATCGAGATCTTGCAGTTGCGTGACGAACGAGCTCGCCTGCTGGGATACCCCTCCCACGCCCACTGGCGTTTAGAGAACTCGATGGCGAAAACTCCCGAGCGGGCGATGCAACTGATGGAAGCCGTCTGGACTCCGGCGGTCCAGCGCGTTGATCAAGAAGTGGCCGATATGCAACAGGTGGCCGACGCCCAAGGCGCGACGTTTCGGATCGAGCCCTGGGACTATCGGTACTACGCGGAAAAAGTGCGTCAGGCCAGATACGATTTCGACGAGAACCAGGTAAAGCCCTACCTGCAATTGGAGCAGTTGGTCCAGGGGATGTTTTGGGCCGTCGAAGAATTGTTCGGCTGGAGGATCCAGCCGGCAGCCGATGTCCCCGTGGCTCACCCTGACATGCGGGTCTGGGAAGTCCTCTGCGACGGGGGCCGTTCGATCGGTCTGTTTTATTTCGACCCGTTCGCTCGGCCCGGAAAACGGTCGGGGGCTTGGATGAGTTCCTATCGCAGCCAGGAACGTTTCGATGAGGCCATCATCCCGCTGGTTTCCAACAACTCGAATTTCCTGAAAAACGCTCCTGGCCAGCCGGCGCTGATCTCTTGGAACGACGCTCGGACCCTGTTCCACGAATTCGGTCATGCCATGCATGGGTTGGCCTCGGACGTTCACTACCCGTCGCTGTCCGGCACTCGCGTCCCGCGCGACTTCGTGGAATTGCCCTCCCAGTTGTTCGAGTACTGGTTGGAGACACCCGAATTGTTGAACCGCTTTGCGCTGCATTACCAGACGGGCGAGCCGATTCCGGCCGAATTGGTCGAGCGGATTCAACGGGCATCGACGTTCAATCAGGGCTTCGCGACCGTCGAATTCCTGGCCAGCGGTCTGCTGGACATGCAGTTGCACCAGTCCAACGGCCCGCCGATCGATCCTGCGGCATTCGAGCGCCAGCAGTTGGAGGCTTGGGGGATGCCCGACCAGATCGTCATGCGGCATCGTCTGCCGCATTTCGCGCACATCTTTTCCAGCGACGGCTATTCAGCCGGTTATTACAGTTACCTATGGGCCGACACGCTGACCGCCGACGCGGCGGAAGCGTTCGAGGAAGCCGGTGGGTTCTACGATCAAGCGACCGCCACGCGGTTGCTGGAATCCATCCTGGCTCGTGGTAATACCCGCGACCCAGCCGAATCGTACCGGGAATTCCGCGGCCGAGATGCGACGATCGACGCCTTGATGCGCGATCGCGGTTTCCCCGTGCCGGAGGCCTCGGCCGAGACCTCCGAGTAGACGGTCATCCGGTGGCGGGACCTTAAACGTTCGGGCCGAAATCGGCCTCGAATGCAGCGGCCAATTTCGTGCCCCAGTCGTCCAAAGCTCGGAGCTTGCCGGTAAAGAACCGCAATACCGGCGGCTCCTCGTAAAACTCCAGACCACCGACCAGTTCGCGGTGGTCGTGTAACCAGCCCAGCCGATCCACCACGTAATCGACGTGCGACATCGTATACACCCGGCGCGGAACGGCCATGCGGCACAGTTCCAGATCAGACAGCACATCGTTGCCCTGCTCGTCGCGGTCCATCGAGATCGTTCCGCGTTCCATGCTGCGGACGCCGGACACCAGATACAGCGCCGCGGCCAAGGCACCGGCCGGATACTGCTCCTGGGGCAGATGCGTGAGGAACTTCATCGCATCGACATGACCGGCCAAGCCGCCGGCCGGAGTGACCGCGGGCAATCCGCGAGCCACCATTTTGTCGACAAAATCCTTGATCAAATCCGCCGAACTGCTGGCGACGTCCAGATCCACCATCTCCCGCAAGCCGACCGCCATCGCCTCGATCTCCTTACTGGACATGCCACCGTAAGTGATGAAGCCTTCGTAAACCGGCAACCAGGCCTTCAGCTCGTTGAAGTACTCGATGTTATTCGTCGCTAGCAGCCCACCGCGAACACAGGTGCTTTTGCGTCCCGAGAGGTAGACCAGATCGCACAGCGACATCATCTCCTTGACGATATCCTCGATCGACGTGTCCTGATAGCCTTGCTCGCGGCACTTGATGAAGTAGGCGTTTTCCGAAATCAGGCTGGCGTCGATCACGACGGGGATCTTGTGTGGTGCCACCATTTCATGAACGCCCCGCAGATTCGCCATGGAGAATGGCTGTCCGCCGATCAAATTCGTGGTAGCTTCCAACCGCACGAACGGGATGTTCTCTGCGCCGTAACGCTCGATTACCCCCTTGAGCTTGTCCAGGTCGATATTGCCCTTGAAGGGATTGTCGCTGGTCGTCTCCATCGCGTCATCATAGAAGATTTCCAATACCCGCGCTCCGCCCATCTCGAAGTGCGCTTTGGTGGTCGTGAAGTGGTAATTCATCGGCACCACGGTGCCCGGTCGGCAGAAGATTTTCGCCAGCAGATGCTCGGCGGCTCGGCCCTGATGAGCCGGAACGTAATAGTCGAATCCCAAGACATCCTTGACCGCATCGCCCAGCCTGCGATAGCTCTCGCCGCCAGCGTACGCGTCGTCCGAAACCATCATCGCCGCCAACTGGTTGTCGCTCATCGCGTTGGTACCGCTGTCGGTCAGCATGTCGATAAAGATATCCTTTGTCCACAGCAGGAACGTATTGTACCCCGCCTCCTCAATGGCATTCAGCCGCTGGCTGATTGGGGGGAGCGTCGTCTTTTGGACGATGCGGACTTTGTACATTTCGATAGGCAACAATCTTCCATCAGACAGTCGAACGATCACGGGCACCTCGCGTCCGGTTTGCAGGAGTGAAATAACAAGCAACGTAGTTTAGTTGTTTCCCGCCCCTTGCACCAGACGGCCGAATCCGCTTCGAAGGAAGACGGGGGCGTTTCATCTTGCCCGACACCCAATAAATCGCGACGTTTGCCGCTCACTGATCTGAGTCCCAGGATTGAGGGCCCGCCGTATCACAGCTCAGCAATACGGTCGATGCTGCTGACCCGTCGCCAGATCGACGGCCGCAGGGGTCGTTGGACGGCCCGATCGCGCGCGATTTGCTCGCGCTGACGGATCTGGCCTTTTTTGTGCCATCCACTTTTTGCGCCATCATCTCTTGGAGGTGCTGTGGCCAAAGTATCGCTTGTAATCCCACACCAAGTCGCGCCACATCGAGGCCTCTACACTGCCATCATGTCCAGGGACTCGCGCCAGAAGCCAAGATCGCGGCAGATCTGGTCGTAAAGCTGCCGCGATTCGTGCCGCCGATACGACATCCAGGGCCGATTGAATTTCACCGCGCGGAAGGCGAACCGCAGCGCGGTCGTCTGCGGCTGGAACATAGGCGAGCAGATCGTCAATCGTTAAGCGATCGAAGGTAGATGTCTTTGAAGGCGATGAGCAGACGATCACTTCTGTGGAGTTGCAACGCGATGTGTCCTTTCATCCCCACGTTGTATTTCTCGTGCCACTGGTCGTCCAACACGCCGTCGCCGTCGTAGTCGGCGATGGTCAGACCGTTGATCTTGGTAAGAATCCTCGTACCCTGGCATCGGATGTACACGTCGTTCCAGCCGTCCCGGTTCCATTTCCACTGCGTGGGGCCCTGAGCGGGCTTGATCGCCCAGCTCTCCAGCGACGGGAAGATCCAACGCTTGTGGCCGCGCGTCTCGTCGTAGATCAGCCCGGATCGCCAGCCGCCCGGCGGATGGATGTCGACCTGGGGACCGTCCAACCACTGGGCCTGATCGTCGTAGCGGGAACGCACCTGAATGCCGGAATTGCCGGGCGAATCGGCATACGACCTGACCTTCATCCGCAGTTCGAAGTCGTCGTATTCCTGGTCGGTCAGCAGCCATACATAGTCGTGGTCGGTGCTGTCCATCGAGTCGCAGACGATCGCGCCGTCTTGGACGTTCCAGAAAGTCTTGTCCCGGTCGGCCGGGACGCATTGGACATGCCATCCGTTCAGCGTTTTTCCGTCGAAGAGCTTCGTCCACTGCGGATCGGCCGATTCCGCGACCGTTGGGAAAAGGCTCACCAAGCTCAGAATAAAGAAGGTAACGGTCGTCATCAGCCAATGGTTCATTGTTCAATCTCCGGGTGGTTGTTTCGCTCCTCGTGCTCGCTCACGCCCCAACTATCGAACTCTCGAGCACGATCCGGCGCCGCATTGTCACTTTCGGTCCGATTTCCGCCCTGAACGATCCCGAATCGGTAAAAGACTGATTATCCACCACAACTAGGTGTCGTGCAACAAGTCAGTCAAACAACGAGCCGTCTTGCAGCACCGGGCCAGGAGTCGTTTTCGTTGGCGTTCACGATTCATCGTGTGCCCGACGAGGGCTGGGCACCCCCGTACGCTGATTTCACCAAGCAATACATGGTCGGCTGCTCACCCTCGTGCTGGTTGGCATGACGACTGCTTTCGCGTAGGATGGTGAGATCAATGGCTTACGTTTTGCCACGCGTGCCGACTTGGAGGTCTCTGATGACGCTGATCGATTTTCTGATACTCGCCATCGTCGCTGCCATCTGCGGCAGTTTGGGACAAGGTATCGTCGGGTTTTCACGAGGCGGGTGTCTGGTGGCGATGGCGTTGGGATTCATCGGCGCCGTACTGGGATACTGGCTGAAGAACACGCTGGGCTTACCCGAACCGCTGATGTTGCAAATCGCCGGCAGCGACTTTCCCATTGTCTGGTCGATTATCGGGTCGGCCCTATTTGTCGCAGTGATCACATTGTTGACCGGAAGACGAAGGTAACCAGGAACCAATCAGATGGACGAAAGAAAACTGGATGAACAAAAGCTTCCGTCGGCAGATCCAGGAACTGGAACTCAAGTTGGAGGACAACAACAGCCGGCTGTCCGAACTATCCAAAGCCTCTGGAGAAGCCTGGGTGACATTGCGCGAGGGGCTGGAATCCGCGAGGGATTCGCTCAGCAACGCGCTGGCCGAAGCCGCGTCAAAATTCAAGCAGTAGCCCTGGGCAAAGACGGACAGAATCGAAAAGGGATGGCAATGGTCATCACAACGCCTGCCGCCCGGGGCCTAGCAGAATCCAAAGAACCAAGCCCACGCAGGGAAAGAACAGCAGGATCAAAATCCAAAGCACTTTGCTCAGCGTGCTGGTGGCGCTCTGGGAGGTGCGAATAATCGCCCAAATTACGATCAGCAACCAGATGAGCCCGAGTATGCCACCACCCAATTCAATCATCTTAAACCCCCTTTTTCGGAAGGCATGCCTCCCAGATTCGGTTGCTGGTCATTTATAAGGATGAAGCTAGCTAATTCCCAAGTCGATGTCAACCAAGCCGTCTGCCCTTGACGATCCTGCTGTTAGGAGTTTATTTTTACATCATGAATCATCCATCCAGAACAGGCGACCGATTGCGCGACAGGCTGCTGTTCGTCCAGGAGTTTCTGCGTCATCCGAGGCAGGTGGCGAGCGTCGTGCCCAGTTCCCGTGTGGTCCTGAAGCGGATCGTCGAGGGTGCTCAGATCGGTCAAACCCGCACGATTGTCGAGTTGGGGGCGGGCACGGGCGGGACGACTCGGGCACTGCTTTCTGCCATGCGCCCGGACGCGCGGTTGTTGAGCATCGAAATCAACCCTCGGTTTCACCAGCACCTGCGTCGTATGGACGATCCCCGCTTGATTGCTCACTTGGGTACCGCTGTCCAGTTGAAAGCAACCCTTCAGGATTATGGTTTAGATCCACCGGATGCGGTTGTTTCCGGCATTCCTTTTTCGGCGATGGACCAGGATTCCGCGTGCGAGATCATGGAAGCCATCGCTTCTCAATTGCGTGTTGGCGGACGTTTTCTCGCGTATCAGGTCAGCACGCGTGTCGAGCAACTTGCGCGTCCGTTTTTTCCATCACCCCATGTCGAAGTGGTCTACTTGAATGTTCCACCGCTTCGGATCTTTCGATGGACCAAGCCTGTTGTGAATGGATGATCCGGTTCCAAGCCATCTCGACCTCACCGCCGGAAAGATTCAGGATGATCTTCTTCCAATTCGACTTTCAACGCGATGAATTTCAACAGATCCTTCAGTGACACGATCCCTTCCAGACGGTCGTTCTGGACGACCATCAGACGTGAGATGCTACCTTGATTCATCCGGGAGAGCGTCTGCATGGCGTCGGCGCTGCGCTCGGTGGTGTTTTCGTTCGCACACGCCTCAAAAACTTCGCCGACCGTCCGTTGTTCCCACTGATCTTGTGGAACCTGTTGGACATCCCGTGTGGTCACACATCCCAATAACCGCTGCTGATCCGTCACGGGAAACATCTTGTAGTGGTAACGATAGATGTAATCTTCGACAAGCTGGCGGATCGTGGTCGACGGCGAGACCGTCACGACGTTGGTCTGCATGAATCGATCGATCGATTCGCCTTCCAACGCTCGGCGGACCAGCACCTGCTGGTAGGACATTTGTGCCGCGCCTCGCAGAAACATCCCGATCAAAAACTGCCACATCCCGCCGACGATGTTTCCGCCAACGAAGTTCAAGACTCCCAGCAGAATCAGCACCAGCCCGAATCCGGAACCGATGCTGGAAGTAATGCGAGTGGACCATCGGAGGCTGCCTCGAACATGCCAAAGGATCGACCGCAGCACTCTGCCACCGTCCAGGGGAAACGCGGGGATCATATTGAACACGACGAGCACCCCGTTGATGATGCCCAGATACCAGAGCACACCGACGATCGGTGTCGCCAAATGGGCCTCCGTGACAATCGCCATGGCGTAGCAGACGATCCCCACCAGGACGCTAACAATAGGACCGGCGATCGCGACAAAAAATTCAGCTTTCGCACTGGGCGGTTCCTGACTCAGTTCGGCAACCCCGCCAAAAATAAACAGGGTGATGCTGCGTACCGGCATGTCAAACCGCCGCGCCACAACGCTGTGGCCCAGTTCATGTGCCAGGATCGATACAAACAATCCGACGGCACCGGCCAAACCCATCCACCAGTACGTGGCATTGTCAATGTCCTCATACCAATGAGGAAAGAGGTTCGTGGCCAGTGACCAGGTGATCAACAGCACAATGACAAACCAACTCAGGTCCACGTAGATCGGGAACCCGAGCAGATTGAACAGCTTGAACCGTTTCGTAAACATCGCGTCACCATTTGGCTTTCTCGTGTCCAAGACCTAGGTGCACTTTTGGCGCGCCCGCTTTATGATCGTGATCCCGCAAACATCCCGCAAACATCCCGCAAACGATGTGCCGAACCGATTGCCGAGCAGAACGGCCGAACTGAACTTACATCAGGTT